>DASYNV010000091.1:0-3010 GCA_036008365.1 Steroidobacteraceae bacterium
GGCCCGCAGCGTCCAGGTCGCGCGCTATGGCGGCATCGGCGTCGGCTGTTACTGCCTGTGCTACGCGCTCGCCGGCGCGATGATTGGCGCCGCGGGGCGAGTGTTCCTGCCACCGCTCGGCAACGCCGACGCCGCCTTCGCCGAGATCGTAAACGCCGTGCTGCCCGTTGGACTGCGCGGCCTGGTGCTTGCGGCCGCGCTTGCGGCGATCATGTCGACCGCGAGCGCCTGCCTGCTCGCGGCCTCGACCGTGCTGCTCGAAGACGTCTACCTGCCGCTGCGCGGAGCGCGCGGCAGGGGCGCGGTCCGGCAGAGCCGCACCGTGACACTGCTGCTCGGCGCGATCATGATCGTACTCTCCTGCCTTATGCACGACGTGATCGCCGCGCTGACCGTGGCATACGATCTGCTGGTCGGGGGACTGCTGGTCGCGGTGGTCGGCGCCATGCTCTGGCGGCGCGGCACCACGGCCGGTGCGCTTGCTTCGACGGCGGTGGGCTGTATCCTCGTGTGCGTATTGCTGGCCGCCAAGGGTATCGACTCCGATTGGCCCATCTACTTCGGGCTGGGCGGCAGCCTCGTGGTGTATGTGCTGGTGAGCCTGTGCACGGCTGAAGGATCGAGGGTCAACGCATGAACGATGACAGCTACACGCGGCCGGATCTGGTTTCCGCGGACCGCTACGATCCGATGAAGCAACCTCGCTTCACCGAAATCGCAACCTTCATGCGGGCGCCACTGGCGAGCTCGCTCGAGGCGGTCGACATCGGATTGATCGGCGTGCCGACCGATCTGGGCGTCACCAACCGGCCCGGGGCGCGTCACGGTCCGCGAGAGATACGCAATTCATCGAGCCTGATGCGCGCGTTCAATCTGGCACTGGGCATCAATCCCTACGAACTGTGCCGCATCGCGGACCTCGGCGATGTGCGCATGTCCAATCGCTTCGATCTGGAGAAGCAGAACGAGGACATCGAGGCGTTCTTCCGGCAGATCCACGCCGCCGGCGTGCTGCCGATCAGTGCCGGTGGCGATCACTCGATCACCTACCCCATCTTCAAGGCGATCGCAGCCGATGAGCCGATCGGCATGGTGCACATCGACGCGCACTGCGACACCTGGGGCGAATTCTACGGTTCGAAGTTCACCCACGGGGCACCCTTCAGGCTCGCCGTCGAAGCCGGCGTACTCGATCCGAAACGCACCGTGCAGATCGGCATCCGCGGCGGCCAGAATTTCATGGACGGCATCGAGTTCTCGCTGTCGCACGGCATGCGCGTGATATTCATCGAGGAATTCACGGCACTCGGTGTCGAACGCGTCATCCAGGAAGCGCGCGCGGTGGTCGGCGACGGCTCCACCTATATCTCATTCGACGTCGATGGACTCGACCCGGTCTACGCACCCGGCACGGGCACGCCCGAGATCGGCGGCATCACCACGCTCGAGGCGCAGCGGCTGCTGCACGGCCTGCGCGGCCTGAACCTGATCGGCGGCGACGTGGTGGAGGTGGCGCCGGCCTACGATCAGACCGGCAATACCGCGCTGGTCGGCGCCACGATGATGTTCGAGATCCTGTGCCTGATTGCCGATCGCCATTTCGGCGTCGACCGGGGCGGCCCGGCGCCATCGCCGCGCTGACGCGCGCCTCAGCCAGTGGCCGCCGCGCGTGTCGCGCCCTCAGTGCGCCGCGGACTTGGGTTGGGCGCCGCCGCTCTCTTTCGCCACCAGCCATTTCACCAGCTCGATCAGTTGAGCGGTGCCCCCGGCGGATTGCACATCCAGGCGATACTTGCCGTTGACGACGATGGTCGGCGTGCTCTCGACCCGATAGCCTTTGATGATCTGATCGGCCTGCCGCACCTTGGTATCGACGCCAAACGAATTGGCGGCCGAGACGAACGCTTCCGGCTTGATGCCCGCGACCCGCGCGTAGAACGCGGCTGCATCCTGGATGCTGGGCGGCGGAACCTTGAGCCGATTGGTGCGTGGATCGGCAATGGCCAGCTCGCCGGATTTCCAAACCGCGTCGAACATGGCATCGTGCGCTCGCTTGTCGATACCGAGAACCTGCGCCGCATAGTACGCGCGCTGGAACATCGGCCAATCCTCGTCAGGGCGGAATCCAGCCGGAACAAAGTCGAGCTCGGCATTCGGCGGCAGGCTTAGTCGGAGCTGATCGGCCACGGGATAAAACAGATTACAGGCCGGGCAGGCGTACGAGAACACTTCGGTGACTTCGATCTTGCCCGGAGCCACCATCGTGGCCTGCGGCGGCTCGATCAGAAAATAATTGACGCCCTGCTCCCAGCTCGTCGCCGCCTGCGCGCTCGAGCCGACCCCGAACAGCAGCCACGCTGAAGTGACCAGAGCCCCGGCAAGCCAGCGACGATTGCGGTGTGTTCGCATGGTGATCTCCGTAAGTACATTCCTGATATCATAACTGCCGGAGCGCATCGTGACCGCCAGTGCCATACTGCTTGCCCGCGCCCAGTTCGCCTTCACGATGGCCTTTCACATCGTGTTTCCGGCGATTTCCATTGGACTCGCCAGTTACCTCGCAGTTCTCGAAGGGCTCTGGCTCACGAGCGGACGTGAGGCCTACCTCAATCTCTACAAGTACTGGCTCAAGATCTTCTCGGTGGTTTTCGGCATGGGGGTGGTGTCGGGACTGGTGATGTCATATCAGTTCGGCAGCAACTGGTCGACCTTCGCCGATCGGGCCGGCCCGATCATCGGGCCGCTGATGGCCTACGAGGTACTCACCGCCTTCTTCCTCGAAGCGGGCTTTCTCGGCATCATGCTCTTCGGCCTGACGCGCGTCGGCAAGGCGCTGCATTACGTCGCAACGCTCGCGGTCGCGGGCGGCACGCTCGCCTCGGCCTTCTGGATTCTCGCGGCCAACAGCTGGATGCAGACACCGGCTGGTTTCACCATCAGCGCCTCCGGTCAGCTGCTCCCGGCCTCCTGGCTGCAGATCATCTTCAATCCCTCGTTCCCCTACCGGCTG
>DASYNV010000092.1:0-2268 GCA_036008365.1 Steroidobacteraceae bacterium
AAGCGTCGGCAAGGATGAGTTATTCACGCCCGGCCAGCCCTTATATGGCCCTACCTACACGATCGAGGCGCTGTCGTTGGGCTATATCTTCGATTTCACGCATCTGGGGCCAGCCTACGTCGGCGTCGGCGCCATGGGCACGGTTTACCGCTATCCGGCCGTGCTCGATCCGGTCTATGGCGAGGGGCCGGTCTCGTACCTGCTTTTCGCGCGTATCCGCCTGTAGAGACATGGGAAAATGAGCAGTGCGTCGGGCCATGACTTTGACGCCCCGGTCGGCGCCGCCTACACTGGCTGCATGAACGAAACAGACACTCTGGATGCAGTCGATATGGAAGCGGCGCCGCTGGTATTTACTGATGCGGCGGCGCGGAAAGTCGGCGCGTTGATCGCCGGCGAGGGCAATCCGAAACTGATGCTGCGCGTGTTCGTGCAAGGCGGCGGTTGCTCGGGCCTGCAGTATGGCTTCGAATTCGACGAACAGGTGCAGGAAGGCGATACCTGCGTCGAGAACCAGGGCGTCAAGCTGCTGGTCGATCCGATGAGTTTTCAGTATCTCGGCGGAGCCGAAATCGATTACCGCGAGGGTCTGGAGGGCGCGCAGTTCGTGATCCGCAATCCGAGCGCTCAGACCACCTGCGGATGCGGCTCCTCGTTCAGCGCCTGAAAGTTCGCGCGGCTTGAAGCCGCCTTGCTCGCGATATGTCCGATGTCATAGCGGCGGTTGACCTCGGCTCCAACAGTTTTCACATGGTGGTCGCGCGCTACTCGCACGGCCAGCTGGCCATCATCGACCGCCTGCGCGAGATGGTGCGGTTGGCCGTGGGCGTCGGCGAGGACGGCCGGCTCGACAAGGCGGTGGCGGCGCGCGCGCTCGCCTGCCTCGAGCGCTTCGGCCAGCGATTGCGCGACATCGAAGCCCGCAACGTGCGCGTGGTCGGCACCAACGCGCTGCGCATCGCGCGCCGCAAGCAGGCCTTTCTCGAGCGTGCGCGTGAGGCGCTCGGATTCCCGATCGAGATCGTCTCCGGTATGGAGGAGGCGCGCCTGATCTATTCAGGAGTGGCGCACAACCTGCCGAACGACTCGGGACGCCGGCTCGTGGTCGACATCGGCGGCGGCAGTACCGAGATCATCATCGGCGAACGCTTCGATCCACTCGAGCTGGAGAGTCTGCAGATGGGCTGCGTCTCCGTGAGCCAGAAATTCTTCGGCGACGGCCGGCTCTCGGACAAGCGCATCGAGCGCGCGCGGCTCGCAGCGCGGCTCGAACTCGAGCCGATTCAGGCGGCCTTCCAGAAGCGTGGCTGGGAGCGTGCGGTGGGCAGCTCGGGCACCGTGCGCGTGATTGCGGACAGCATTCGCGAGCTCGAGCCATCCGCGAGCGGCATCACGCCGCAGGGACTCGAGAAGTTGCTACGCAAGCTGGCCGATAGCGGCAGCCTGCGCGAGCTCGATCTCGATTCAGTATCGGAGGAGCGCCGGCCGGTATTTCCGGGCGGCGTGGTGATTCTCGCTGAGATCATCGCGGCCCTCGGCATCGAGCAGATGCGCTTCGTCGAAGGCGCACTGCGCGACGGGCTGCTGTACGACATGGTCGGCCGCATGACGCGCTCGGACCCGCGCGAGCGCACGGTCGCATCGATGGCGCGCCGCTATCACGTCGATGGCGAGCAGGCCGAGCGCGTCGAGGCCACCGCGGTCGCGTTCCTGCAGCAGGTCAAAGGCAGCTGGGGTCTCGAGGATCCTGTGGCCGAGCAATCGCTCAGATGGGGGGCGCAGCTGCACGAGATCGGTCTGGACGTGGCGCACAACGGCTACCACCGCCATGGTGCGTACCTGCTCGAGAACGCCGACATGCCCGGCTTCGCGCGCGAAGAGCAGCTGCTCATGGCGCGCCTGGTCGGCTCGCATCGACGCAAACTGACACTGGAACGGCTCGAAGACCTGATTCCGCCGTGGGACAAGCTCGCGATCTACCTGATCGTGCTGCTGCGGCTCGCCGTGCTGCTGCATCGGGGCCGCAGTACCGCGGCGCTACCGAACATGGAGCTCATGCCGCGCGGCCGCACGCTCGAGCTGCGCTTTCCAGCGCGCTGGCTCAACGAGCATCCGTTGACGGTGGGCGATCTGCAGCTGGAGACCGAGTTCCTGCGGCCGCAGGGATTGCGGCTGCGCGTTTTCTCCGGCGCGCGCGCCAGCTGATACGGCGCTAGCCCGGTTCCAGCGACAGCAGCGTCTGCGGAGTCGGGACGCCGGCGTAGCGCT
>DASYNV010000093.1:0-2737 GCA_036008365.1 Steroidobacteraceae bacterium
TGCTGTCGCTGTTGCAGATGGCCAAGACCAGCGCCGCGCTCGGCAGACTGGCAAAGGCGGGTTTGCCGTTCGTCTCGGTGATGACCGATCCGACCACGGGCGGCGTCTCGGCAAGTCTGGCGATGCTCGGGGATCTCAACATCGCCGAGCCGCGCGCGCTGATCGGCTTTGCGGGCCCGCGTGTCATCCAGCAGACGGTGCGCGAGACCCTGCCCGAAGGCTTCCAGCGCAGTGAGTTCCTGCTCGAACACGGCGGCCTCGATCTGATCCTCGATCGGCGCGAAATGCGCGACCGCATCGCGCAGCTGTTGCGCCTGCTGCAAAAGCGTCCGCCACTGCAAGCCGCTTGAGCGCGCGCGCAGGATCGCTGGCCGAGGCGCTGGCGTATCAGCAGAGTGCCCATGGCCCCACGATCGATCTCGGGCTCGAGCGCGTGCGCGAGGTCGGGGCGCGCCTGGGGTTGCTCGACAAACACTGTCCGGTGGCGATCGTCGGTGGTACCAACGGCAAGGGCTCGACGGCCTGCACGCTGGCGGCGTTACTGGCCGCCTGCGGACACCGCGTCGGACTGTTCACCTCTCCGCACCTGGTGCGCTACAACGAGCGCGTGCAGATCAACGGCACGCCGGTCGATGACGCAACGCTGCTGCGCGCGTTCGAATTCATCGAGGCCGCGCGCGAATCGATCACGCTGACGTTCTTCGAATACAACACACTCGCGGCACTCGAGATCTTTCGCCATGCCGGGGTCTCGAGCCTGGTGCTCGAGGTGGGTCTCGGCGGCCGGCTCGACGCCACCAACATCATCGATGCCGATGTCGCGATGCTGTGCTCGGTCGGCATGGATCACCGCGAATGGCTCGGCGACACGCTCGAGCAGATCGGTGCCGAGAAAGCCGGCATCTTCCGCCGCGGACAGCCGGTGGTGCTGGGCAACGCGGACATGCCCGCCAGCGTCTGGCAACACGCGGCGGCACTGCAGTGCCGCCTTTACACCGCTGGGCGCGAGTTCAGCGTGCGCGTCGATGCCGGCAGCGATGCCGGCGGCCGCTGGGATTACGCCAGTGAGCTCTGCAGTATCGATGGATTGCCGGCGCCGGCGCTCGAGGGCGAAGTGCAGTACCACAATGCCGCCGCGGCTTTGACCGCGTTGAACCTGCTCGGCGTGCGCGGCGCCTGCGAACTCCCGCGCATCGTGCAGGGGCTGCGCGCGGTGCACTTGCCGGGACGATTTCAGCGGGTGCCGGGAGACGTTGAGTGGATTCTCGACGTCGCACACAACGAGCCGGCGGCAACGGTGCTGGCCGCGGCGCTGCAGGCACGCCCGGCCGCAGGCCGAACCTACGCGGTATTGGGGATGCTCGCCGACAAGGACGTCACGGCGGTTGCGCGTGCGCTCGACGCGGTGGTCGATTACTGGGTGCTTGCCGGACTGGACGAGGAGCCGCGCGGTCTGTCGGCCGAGGCACTGCAGGCACGTTTGCCGCGACTGCGCGGCTCGATCGAGCGCGGCGGGCACGTGCCGGATGCGTGTGCGCGCGCACGCACGCTGGCCCGGACGCGCGATCGCGTGGTCGTGCTCGGTTCCTTTCACGTGGTCGGTCCGGCGCTCGTTTGGCTTGGGCTATACTGAATTGGCAGCTATGGAAAACCGCCTCAAGGAGCGTTTGACCGGTGCCGCAATCCTGGTGGCGCTGATCGTGCTGCTGGTGCCCGAGATGTTCCATGGACAGCGCGGGGATGTCGCTGCGACTGCGAGCAGCGGCGAGGGCCCGCCGGTCCGCTCCTACACGATCGACTTGAGCAATGGACCGGCGCGCACGGCGCCGCTGCAGTCGACGCCCCCGGCGCCCGCTGCCACTGCGGTACCCGACAACGGCACCGACTCCGCACCGCCGCCGACAGCGCCGGCCACATCGCCGAGTGCGCCGTCCAGCGGTGCGGCAAGCCGAGCGCCGCCGCCAACCGCGGCCGTGGCCGCGGCTTCGAGCCCGCGTACCGGCACCGGCAGCTGGAGCGTACAGCTCGGCATCTTCGCCCAACACGACAACGCCGAGCGGCTCATGCACTCGGCACTGGCCAAGGGTTTCGCGGCCAGCGTATCCGAGCGCGACCTCAAGGGTCTCTATCACGTCCAGGTGGGAAACCTGAACGATCATGCCGCGGCGCAGGCCATGCGAGGGCGGCTGCACGATCAGGGGTTTCCGGCCGCGCTGGTGCCACCCTCGTCCGCCGCTGCCAGGACACAGCAGCACTAACTGTGACTTGAGCCTCCTGCCCGAGCGCCGGCCGACGCTAAAATCGGTCGAATGAACTGGCTCGATTACCTGCTGCTCGCACTGGTGGTGTTTTCCACCGTTGCCGGACTGATGCGTGGATTGCTGCGAGAAGTCATTGCGCTTGTGACGTGGATCACGGCAGTCTGGTTCGCGTGGAGCTATTCGGGCCTGGTCGAATCGCACCTCGGCGGTGCCCTGGCCAACGAGGGTGTGCGGACCTGGGCGGCGCGGGCCATCGTGTTTTTCATCGTGATCCTGATCGGCTCCGCGATCGGCCTGATCGTGAACCGTCTGGTGCGCCTGTCGCTCTTCAGCGGCCTGGACCGCGCCTGCGGCGCCGGCTTCGGCCTGCTGCGCGGGCTGGTCATGGTGGGGCTGTTTGTCATCTTCTGTCACGCAGTACGCCTGGACGGAGAGCCGTGGTGGCGCAGCTCGCTGCTCGTGCCATATGCGGAGCA
>DASYNV010000094.1:0-1755 GCA_036008365.1 Steroidobacteraceae bacterium
GCTTGCGATAAATGTGGAGTGCCACGCGGAGACGCTGTTCTCCGTTGACGGCGCGCGTACCCTTGGCATTCTGTGCGCACCCACATACCGATTCGCACATGTACTTCCGCCGCAAAACCTCGCAGGGACGCATCTACCTGCAGATCGTCGAAAGTCACCGTACCGGCGATCGGGTGCGTCAGCGGGTGATCGCGACACTCGGACGGCTGGATGAACTCGAAGCCAGCGGGCAACTTGATCGACTGCTGCGCTCGGGCGCGCGCTTCGTGCAGCAAGCGATGGTGCTGGATGCGGCGCGGACCGGAGAGGTGCCGGCGATAACGGTACGCCGCATCGGTCCGGCACTGCTGTTCGAGCGACTTTGGGCGGAGACCGGCTGTCAGAGCGTGATCACCGCCTTGGCGCGCCGCCGCGGTCATCGCTTCGGCTTGGAACGTGCGGTGTTCCTCACCGTGCTGCACCGGCTGATGCGTGGCGGCTCAGATCTGGCGGCTGACCGCTGGCGCGAGGAGTATCGCATCGCCGGCAGCGAAGACCTCGACCTGCATCATCTTTACCGCGCCATGGCCTGGCTCGGCGAGGAACTGCCTGCCGATCAGCAGGACGGCGCGACGCGGTTCGCACCACGCTGCAGCAAAGATCTGATCGAGGAGCATCTGTTCGCGCATCGGCGCGACCTGTTCAGCCGGCTCGACCTGGTGTTCATGGACACTACCAGTCTGTACTTCGAGGGCCTGGGCGGCCAATCAATCGGACAGTACGGCTACAGCAAGGATCATCGGCCTGACCTGCGTCAGATGATCCTCGCCGTACTGATCGACGGCGACGGACGCCCAGTGTGCTCGGAGATGTGGCCCGGCAACACTGCCGACGTCACCAGCCTGGTACCGGTAATCGACCGGCTGCGCCGGCGCTTCGCCATCGGCCGTGTCTGCGTTGTCGCCGACCGCGGCATGATCAGCGCCGAGACCATCGCCGCAATCGAGGCGCGCGGCCTGCTCTACATCCTCGGCGTGCGCGAGCGCACCGATAAACTGGTGCGCGATGTGGTGCTAAACGATGCCGCGCCCTTCGTACCTCTTATTGTCGAGAAGCGCGGCAGAGACACCGACTATAGTGCCAAGGCGGTCACGCTCGGCGGGGCGCGCTATATCGTCTGCATCAACCATCAGGAGGCAGCGAAGGACGCCGCCGACCGCACCGCGATACTGACCGCGCTGGAGCGGCAGTTGCGCCGCGGCGACAAGGCGCTGGTCGGCAACACCGGCTTCCGCCGCTTCCTCAAGACTGTCGGCGACGGTCACTTTGCGATCGATCGCAGCAAGGCTGACGAAGACGCCAGGTTCGACGGCGTGTTTGTGCTGCGCACCAACACCGATCTTAATCCGTTGGCTGCCATGCTGCGCTACAAGCAACTCTGGGCCGTCGAGCAGACCTTCCGCACAGCAAAGCATCTGCTCGCTACTCGACCGATCTTCCACAAGCTCGACGAGACCATTCGCGGCCACGTATTTTGTAGTTTTCTTGCCCTCGTGCTGAAGGCCGAACTCGAGGCTCGCATCGCCGCGCTCGGCCAGAAGGGATCTTGGCCCGCCATCATCGCCGACATTGATGCACTGACCCAGACCGAGTTGGAGCAGGACGGCAAGCGCTTCATGCTCCGATCAACCCCCGGGATCGCTGCCGGCCTCGCACTGCGTGCCGCCGGCGTCGCACTGCCACCAACCGTGCAGGCTATCGCGCAGCACTGATTAC
>DASYNV010000095.1:0-9046 GCA_036008365.1 Steroidobacteraceae bacterium
CACCCGGTGCATCGCCTCGGTCAATTCATCCCCGGCGGCGCGCTCGGGGTTGCCCAGCAGCGTCGCTACGATCTGCTTGAGCGGCGGTTCGGCGTAGGACTGGTACTCGCAGATCACGCGCATGATCACGCCGGCCTCGTGCGGATTGCGTCCGAAAATCGGCGGCGCGGGGTAGCTCTGATCCAGGTAATAGAGGATCGCAAGCGACTCGAACACCACATAGTCGTCGTCGCGCAACACCGGCAGCTTGCCGCGGAAGTTCATCGCCAGCATCTGCGGCGACTTGTGTTCCTGGCGATCGAAATGCAGCAGATGACTCTGGTAGCGGAGGCCCTTGAATTCGAGCGCCAGCGCCACGCGCCAACACGCGGGGCTGCCGCTTCCCCAATAGAAATCGATGGCCATCGGGCCGGATTGTAGCCACTCGGCTGCGCGCCGGAAACGCGCACGCGCGCATTTACTTGTCGCCTTGTTTTGCTATGGTGCGTGCCTTCACGGTCAGCGCGCGAGGACGATCAGCGTGGGGCATCCGCAAGCGGCGCGCAGCGCCCCGATCGGCCAATCCTGGAGTGTCGAGGACTCTCTCGAGCTCTACAACGTGCCGGCCTGGGGCTCGGGATACTTCTCCATCAACGCGGCCGGCCATGTGGTGGTGCGGCCTGACACCACCGCGGCACACGAAATCGATCTGTTCGAGGTCGTGCAGGGCCTGCAGGAGCGCGACCTGTCCGCCCCGGTGGTGGTGCGATTCTCCGACATCCTGGCGCACCGGCTGCGGCACCTGCACGCGGCCTTCAGCCAGGCGATCGCCGAGAACGACTACCGCAACCGCTACACCGCGGTGTTTCCGATCAAGGTCAACCAGCAGCGCCTGGTGGTCGAAGAGGTGTTCCGCTACGGCAAGGAGTTCGGCTTCGGCCTCGAGGTCGGTTCCAAGCCCGAGCTGCTGGCCGTCATGGCGATGACCGAGGCGGCGCCAGAGCGGCCGATCATCTGCAACGGCTTCAAGGACTCGAGCTACATCGAGGCCGTGATACTCGCCACCAAGCTCGGCCGCACCATCATCCCCGTGATCGAGAACTTCTCCGAGCTCGATCTGGTGCTCCGGCATGCCGACAACTACGGCGTGCGGCCGCGGCTCGGCGTGCGCGTCAAGCTCGCGACCGAGGGCTCCGGCCGCTGGAGCGATTCCGCCGGGGAGAAATCCAAGTTCGGCCTGTTTATTACCGAGATCCTGGAACTGCTCGCAACCCTCAAGGCGCGCGGCATGCAGGACTGCCTGAAGCTCGTGCACTGCCATCCGGGCAGCCAGTTGCAGGACATCCGCCGCGTCAAGGGCAGCATCAACGAGCTTGCCCACGTCTACGCCGAGCTCAAGCTCATGGGCGCGGGGCTCGAATACATCGATGTGGGCGGTGGCCTCGGTATCGACTACGACGGCACCGGCACCAACTTCGCCTCCTCGATGAACTACACCCTCAACGAGTACGCCAGCGACGTGGTTTATCGCATCGGCAATGTCTGCAACGCGCGCAACATCCCGCATCCGCTGATCATCAGCGAGTCAGGTCGCGCGATCGCGGCACATCACAGCGTGCTGATCTTCAACATCGTCGGCCGCTCGGCGCTCGATCGGTTCGAAGTCACCGGCCGCGAAGCCGACCAGTTCGGCGGCGACCGGGCGCTGCCGCAGCCGGTACGCGACCTGATCGATGCCTACCGCAACATCGACGAGCGGCGGCTGGTGGAGTGCTTCCACGATGCGCTCACCGCGCGCGACCAGGTGCTGCAGATGTTCGATCTCGGCCTGCTGTCGCTCGAATTTCGCGGCCTCGCCGAGCGGCTGTACTGGGCCAGTTGCGCGCGCATCCGGGATTGCTGCCGCAAGCTGGACAAGCTTCCCGAGGAGCTCGACGACCTCGAGGACGTGCTGTCGGATACCTACTTCTGCAATTTTTCGATCTTCCAGTCGTTGCCCGACAGCTGGGCCATCGATCAGCTGTTCCCGATCATGCCGATCCACCGGCTCGGCGAGCTACCCTCGCGCAAGGCGGTGCTGGCCGACATCACCTGCGACTCGGACGGCAAGATCGATCGCTTCGTCGGTCCGCGCGACGTCAAGCGCACGCTCGAGCTGCACGATTTGCTGCCCGGCGAGGACTACTATCTCGGCGCCTTCCTGGTCGGGGCGTACCAGGAAACACTCGGGGATCTGCACAATCTGTTCGGCGATACCCACGTCGTGCATATCAAACTGCACGATGAAGGCGGCTGGTGGATCGAGGAGATCGTCAAGGGCGACACCGCCAATCGAGTCCTCGAATACATGGAGTACGATGTCGCCGAGCTGGCGCCGGCGCTGGCGCGCGATTGCGAGCGCGCGGTGCGCGAGGGACGCCTGTCGGTGGCCGAGAGCCAGGCGCTGAAGCGCTTCTATGAAACCGAGCTGAACGGCTACGCCTATCTCGAGCCCTAGTCTCGGGCGGTTCTGACGATCACCACATCGCCTTCAGGCGCGCCGAGACGTCAAGGGTCGAGGCGCTGCCATCACCGAGCTTCGCGGGCTCGCTCAGACGCGCCGATTGGAACGCCGCTGGCTCCATCGTCTTGAGCACCTTGTCGGTCAGGAAGCGGCTGCGTGCGCCGTAGACATGAGCGTCGCCGTTCTTGGGCTGCTGCGCCAGTGGAAATTTGAGCGGCGCACACAGCTGCAGCTCGTTTCGTGCGCGGGTCATAGCCACGTACAGCAGCCGGCGCTCCTCATCGATGAGCTCGGTGCGGCCGGTGGCGAACTCCGAAGGAAAGCTGCCATCGACGACATTGAGCACGTAGACGGTGTCCCATTCCATGCCCTTGGCCGAATGCACCGTCGACAGCACCAGGTAGTCCTCGTCGAGCACCGGGCGGCCCGAGAGATCGCCGGTGGCGTGCGGCGGGTCGAGCGTAAGCTCGGTCAGGAAGCGCTCGCGCGAGGGGTACTGGCCTGAAAGCTGCTCGAGCTGATCGAGGTCGCCGACCCGCACGTGCACCTGCTCGTAGATCCGCTCCAGGTGCGGCTGGTACCAGTCGCGCACCTGCCGCACCTGGCCCGGCCAGGGACGCTGCGGTTCTCCGAGGGTACGCAATAGCGTCGAGAGTTTGCCGTAATCGACCGCCATCGCCTGCGGCGGCGCGTAACCCTTGAGTGCCTCGAACGAGCCAGGCTGCGCCTCGAGCAGCTCGACACACTTGCGTGCATTGACCGGGCCCATACCGGGCAGCAGCTGTAGCACGCGAAACGAGGCCAGCGTATTGCGCGGGTTGTCGCACCAGCGCAGCACTGCCAGCATGTCCTTGACGTGCGCGGCTTCGAGGAACTTGAGGCCGCCATATTTGACGAATGGGATCTTGCGACGCGCCAACTCCACTTCGAGCAGGTCGCTGGCGCTGGCATTGCGAAACAGCACCGCCTGGCTCTTGAGCGGAACCCCGGCCTCGCGCCGCTTGAGGATCTGGCCGCAAACGTACTCGGCCTGGCCGCCCAGATCGTCGAGCGTCACATACAGCGGCCGCATACCGGCGCCCCGAGTCGACAGCAGGTGCTTGCGATGCTGGCGCGGCGCCTCGACCATGAGCGCGTTCGAGCTATCGAGCAACCCCTGGGTCGAACGGTAGTTCTGGGCCAGGGTGACGATCTCGGCTTTGGGCGTGAAGCGCTGCGGAAAATTCAGGATGTTCTCGACCGCGGCGGCCCGGAACGAGTAGATCGACTGTGCATCGTCGCCGACCACGGTGAGACCGGCGCCATCGGGCTTCAAGGCGTACAGAATCTCACCCTGCAGTCGATTGGTGTCCTGGTACTCATCCACGAGCACGTGATCGAAATTGGCGCTCACGTCCTGCGCCAGCCGCGGCTCGCTCATCATCGTGTGCCAGTACAGCAGCAGGTCGTCATAGTCGAGCAGTGCGTGGTGCTGCTTGCGCTCGACGTAGTCGCGAAACAGCCGCCGCAGATCCTGCTCCCAGTCCTTGCACCAGGGAAACTGCTGCTCGAGCGCCTCGGTCAGACTCTTCTGCGTATTGACGCGCCAGGAGTAGATCGCGAGGCAGGTGTCCTTGCGCGGAAACCGCTGCTCCTTGGCGGCCAGGCCGAGCTGGGCGCGACTGTCGTCCAGCAGATCGGCCGAGTCAGCCCGATCGATGACGGTAAAGCTCGGATCGAGTTGCAGATGGCGCGCGTAATGTCGCAGCAGCCGATTGGCAACCGAATGGAAAGTCCCGGCCCAGGCCAGCCGCTGCAGCACGGCCTGCGCCTTGTTGCCGAGCGTATCGCCGAGCGCCTCGCGCACGATGTCGTGTGAACGCCGTCTCATCTCGTTGGCGGCGCGGCGGGTGAACGTCAGCAACAGCAGACGCGCCGGATCGGCGCCCTGGAGCACCAGTTGTGCGACCCGATGCGCGATCGTGGTGGTCTTGCCGGTCCCGGCCCCGGCGATCACCAGCAGCGGACCGGCGCGCACGCCCTTGTCCGGCACGGCCTCACCATAGGTGACGGCCCTGCGCTGGGCGGAATTCAGAGCAGCCAGATGCGAGGCGACGGACATCGGCGGGGAATATAAAGCACCGCCCGCGTGGTGGCGCGGCAACTTTTCACTGTTTGTGAAGCGCCGAGGGCGCCGAGGCACACCAGCCATCGATCTGTCGGCACATCCACTGCGGAATCATGCGGCCCAAACCGTTACGCTATGGCACATGGGCGTCGAAAAAATCCGCACCGTTTTTACCGGCCGGGTGATTACGGTCAATGTCGAGACCGTGCGACTGCCCAACGACCACGTCATCGACCTCGAGATTATCCACCATCCCGGCGGTGCCGCCGCGGCGGCCATCGACCGCCAGGGCCGCGTCTGTCTGATTCGCCAATACCGTCATGCCGCTGGCGGCTGGATCTGGGAGCTGCCGGCCGGCAAGCTCGAGCCGCACGAGCCGCCGCTCGCCACCGTGCAGCGTGAACTGGTTGAGGAAGCCGGATTCAGTGCCCGCAATTGGACAGCCTTGGGTCCCTATGTCAGCTCACCCGGGGTCTTCACCGAGACGGTGCACCTGTTCCTGGCCGAGCAACTCGAGCCGGCCCGCACCGCCCGCGAGCCCGCGGAGCTGATCGAGGTGCATTGGATCGATCTCGAGCGGGCCTGCGAGCGCGCGCTGAGCGGCGACATCAGCGACGGCAAGACGGCCCTGGGAGTGCTGCGCGCCCGCGCCGCATTGGCCTCGCGCCAGCAACGCTGAGGCAGCTCAACTGTAGCGCTGGATGTGCGTCATCTTGCGCTCGGGACTCAGGCGATAGAATCGCCGCAGCTCGGTCAGAGTCTCGGCGTGCATGCGACCGGCGTGCAGACGCGCGGCGCGCATACGCGCCGCCGCTGCGGTGAGCTGCCGCTCGAGCCGGCGACAGAAACGCCCCGCGTACTGATTGGCAGCGCGGTAGAGTTCGGCGCGCCCGCCCGCCAGGCGCGCGTCGACGCGCGCCCGCTCGAACAGCAGATGGTGCAGCTCGGCCGGGCAGCGTTCCGGGTCCTGCGCGCGCAGCAGCCACCAGCTCGCGACGTACTTGTCGATCTCGGCCTGCAGCTCGAGCTCGAGCAGCGTGACACCGCGGTCGTAGCCCGCATTCCAGGCAAGATACAGAAAGTGGCTGACGCCCTCGAGCGCGGTCCAGTAATCGGCCAGGTTGCCGGCGTTGAGCGCCTCGAGCGGATTGGCCGAGGCCAGCCGTTCGAGCAGGCGGGCGTCCAGAAACAGCCCCACCGAGGCAGCGCCATCCTGGTCGAGCACCAGCAGCTGCTCGTCGGTGTCGGATTCGCGTGCCGGGCTCGGCAACCGTTCGCGTTCGGTGAATAGAAAATCCTCGATGCGGTAGTCGGTGGGCAGATCGTAGATACCTGCCAACAGATCCTGCAGCTGCTGCAGCACGTTGCTTGCTGCCCCTTCGGGCGATGCCGCCTCGGTCATCGGCGCCTCAGTTCTGCACCACTGCCACCGGCGCGGCTTCGATGCCGAGTCCGCGCAGCAGCTGACGGGCACGCGGGCTGCCGGTCTTGAGCCAGAGCTCGTAGAGCCGCAGCACATCGGCCTGGGTATAGCGGCGCGCCACGTCGCTGATCTCGTTCAGCGCATCCACCAGCGGCAGAAATTTCGCCGCCAGCTCGGCGAACACGCGTCCGAGCACCTGGCGCCGGCCCCGGCACAGACCCCCGGCCAGCGTGCCGTAGGCGCCTCCGCCCATGGCAATGTGGTAGTCGATGTCGATGAGCTTGCGGGCGAAGCTGTGGGCAAAAAAACCGGCGATGAACAGCGAGACGTCGCCGAGACGCTGCAGCCCGCGCTCGCGCTCGCCCGGCGTCGGCGCCTCGAGCGCTTCGGACAGCATCTGCACCAGCGGCTTGATGCGCACGCCGTCAGCCGTCGGCTCGAACAGCTGCTCCGAGCGCGAGAACAGCGTCAGCAGATTGACCACGTATTGCTCGGTCTGATCCTCGACGGCAACGCGCTGGTGTGCCAACGCGCCCTGCAGCGCGTCGTGAAAGTATTCGCGCAGATTGGCGACCGTCAGTACCCGTCCGTCCGCTTCAGGCTGCTGCATGACTCATTCCTCGCAATACGCGGCTCCGCATGCTGACGTCCCGAGTTCAACACGAAAGCCGCCTTAGGCCAGATAACCCGATCACGTTTTCTTGCTTGCAAGAAATCTGCCCGGCTGGCAGCCGCCGCTGCGGACTGCTAACAGCCGCGATAAACATGCGGTAATTTCACATTTGCTGTGTATTTGCACGTTATTTGGGTGCGAATTCTCACTCGGGCCGCGCAGCGACGTTCGCGGCACCGGCGCGGGCGACGCAAAACTGTGCAGAAGAAAATGCCGGCGTTACATTTTGTGTCAGTGCGGGCTCACAACCGCTGCGGCTGTTGGTGCGCGCGCCATCAGCGTTGCGGGCATCGGCACGACGCGCCTACTGACCCAAGGTCGCGCGCAGGCCTATGCGCAGGGTGCGCGTGGCAACGAAGACCTCGCGCAAGAACAGCGTCAGGCCGCCGATGAAGCTCAGCATGGCGACGATGAACAGCACCGCGATCACGACCGAAAGACGGAAGTTGAGCAGTGCGCCGAGGAACAGCGCCACGACCACCATCGAGACCAGCAACGCGCAGATGGTGCACAACGTGATCGCGCCTCCAAGCAGCCGCGCGCGCAGCGCCAGCGTCGAGAGGCGGCCGCCGAGCTCGCCGAGCTCGCTCTCATGGGTGTGGCCCGCGCCGAGCTCGAGCGCGCGGGCCCGATCGACCACGCGCGCCAGGCGACCGGCGAGCAGGGTCAGTGTGACGCCGACGCTCGACAGCAGGAACACGGGCGCGACCGCGAGTCGCACGACTTCGCCGACTTCCGCGATTTGTGGACCGAGCTCGGCGGCCATATGAGGCGCTCCGGGTTGCTTCAGTTGGCAGCGCCGCGGCGCACGAAGCGGTAGTACGGATCGGACGAGCCGGCGGGCGCATCGAGCAGGCCGTCGGCAGCGATCTGCTGTTCGAGCAGCGACAGGTGAACGTCGCGCAGCTCGATCTTCTGCTCGATCAACTGGCCCTCCGTCTTGGCCTGGGGGTCGCAGTTGCCGGATCTGCGCTCGGCCGTAAAACCGGTCTCGGTCCGGGTCCAGAGCAGCTCGCAGCCGGTCAGCCGCTGCAGATCCTCGGGCAGCAGCGATTCGAGCAGCTCGGGCTGCTCGCCGACATGAATCCAGCGCTGCGGCTCCTTGAACAGATAGATGTGCTGTTCCAGACGCGGCAACTTGCCCGGCTGATCCGAACCGCCGTGCTCTTCCCTGCCACTGTGTGCCGCCTTGCCGTGCGCCTCGACGGTGCGCCCGAACACCCAGATGTACTGTGACAGCACGCGTCGCGGATCGCCGGTCGGTGTTTCGCGCACATAGTAAGCGGTCTTGCCGATGAAGGCCGCGTTCGCGGGCGCGATCAGCAGATCGATCGGCGGTTGCGGCTCGGTTGCCCCGGTACGCGCGTCGCTGCGCACCTGGGTGGCATTGTCGTATCGGCCGGGCAGGCGTGCCTGCAATTCCACCAGCGCGGCGTCCTCGACCTTGGGCTGCGGTTGCGAGCAGCCACATAGCGCCGACGCCAGCGCCACGGTCGCAATCACGATCTTCAGTCTACGCATCGAAGTTCCGCCACTCGGCGCGATAGCCACGGCCGAGCGCCATGATGCGCTCGAGCAGCACCGGGTATTCGATGCCCGCGGCGCGCGCGGATTCGGCGAAATCCTCTTCGCCGGTCAGGTTCGGGTTGGCGTTGGCCTCGAGCACGAAAATGCTGCCGTCCTCGCGCATGCGGAAATCGATGCGGGCATAGCCCGAGAGGTGCAGCGCGCGATAAATGCGCCGTGACAGCCGATCGAGCTTCTGCAGCAGGGGCGGCGGCAGTTCCTCGGCGGCGCGCGTGGTGATCTCGTAGCGCTTCTGGTAGGCGCGATCCCACTTCACCTTGCGCGTGGCGATGGCCGCGAGCGTGTCGGGCATCGAACCGAAGCGCATTTCCCAGACCGGCAGCCGCGTCAGGCGCTCGTTGCCGAGCACACCGACGTAGAGCTCGCGCCCTTCGATGTACTCCTCGACCAGCGCGTCGGAGCCGATCTGCTCGTGCATGAACTGCACCCGCTCGCGCAGGCGCGCGATGTCATCGACCACGGATGCCTGCGCAATGCCGAGCGATGCGTCCTCGGTGGCGGACTTCACGAACAGCGGCAGATGCAGACGGCGCGGCACCACGAACCGCTGACCGCGCCTGAAAACCGCGAACTGCGGCGTGGGAATGCGATGAAAGGCCAGCAGCTGCTTGCACAGCACCTTGTCGCGCGACAACAGCAGGCCGCGCGGATTGCAGCCGGTATAGGGCGCGCGCATGAGCTCGAGGAATGCCACCACGTGCTGGTCGTAGGTGACGATGCCGTTGAATTCCTCGAGCAGGTTGAACACCACCTCGGGCTTCCAATCGAGCAGCG
>DASYNV010000096.1:0-8107 GCA_036008365.1 Steroidobacteraceae bacterium
GGGTAATGGTCGGCGAGCGTAAAATGGCGGTTTGATATTCGGCGACACGCTGATGTCGCCAAGGAAGCAGGCCCAACCATGTGCGGTATCGTCGGGGTGGTCGGCACCAGCCCGGTCAATCAGCGTCTCTATGATGCGCTGACGGTTCTGCAGCACCGCGGCCAGGACGCCGCGGGCATCATGACAGCCTTCGAAGGCCGACTGTGCTCGCGCAAGGGCGCTGGCCTGGTGCGCGATGTGTTCGAGCAGCAGCACATGCTCGAGCTGGCCGGCAACGTCGGTATCGGCCACGTGCGCTATCCCACCGCGGGTTGCGACAACGCTTCCGAAGCGCAGCCATTTTTCGTCAATGCGCCCTACGGCATCTGTCTCGCACACAACGGCAACCTGACCAATGCCCAGGAGCTGGCCGAGGTGCTGATCCGCGAGGATCGGCGCCACCTCAACACCGAATCGGATTCCGAGGTGCTGCTCAACGTCTTCGCCTCCGAGCTGCAGCGCGTCGGCACGCCGCGCGTGACGCCGGCGGACATCTTCGCGGCCGTGAGCGCCGTCTACCGGCGCTGCCGCGGCGGTTATGCGGTGGTTGCCATGGTGATCGGCCACGGCATCCTCGGCTTTCGCGATCCGAACGGCATCCGGCCACTGGTGCTGGGTCAGCGCCGCACGCCACGCGGCACCGAGTACATGCTGGCCTCCGAGAATGTCGCATTGGATATGCTGTCGTTCGAACTGGTGCGCGATGTCGCGCCTGGCGAGGCGGTATTCATCGACGAGCATGGCCGACTGCACTCGCAGCAATGCGTGGCCACCGTGCGCCACACGCCCTGCATCTTCGAGTACGTCTACTTTGCACGGCCGGATTCGATCATCGACAATATTTCGGTTTATCGGGCGCGCATGCGCATGGGCGAGAAACTCGCCGCCAAGATCCTGCGCGAGCACCCGCGGCACGACATCGACGTCATCATTCCTATTCCGGACACCAGCCGCACCAGTGCGCTGCAGATGGCACAGATCCTCGGCATCAAGTATCGCGAGGGCTTCACCAAGAACCGCTACATCGGCCGCACTTTCATCATGCCGGGGCAGGAGCAGCGCGAGCGGCAGGTCCGGCGCAAACTCAATGCCATCGATCTCGAATTCCGCGGCAAGAACGTGCTGCTGGTTGACGACTCGATCGTGCGAGGAACCACCTCGGCGCAGATCATCGACCTGGCGCGCGAGGCCGGCGCCAAGAAAGTCTACTTCGCGTCGGCGGCGCCGCCGGTGCGTTTCCCAAATGTCTACGGCATCGACATGCCGGCCACCAGCGAGCTGGTCGCCGCCGGCCGCAGCATTGAGCAAATCAGCCAGTTCATCGGTGCCGACTGGCTCGTGTACCAGGATCTCGAGGATCTGATCGCCGCCTGCCGGCACGACTACGCGCAGATCGAGGAGTTCGACACCTCCTGCTTCTCCGGCGAGTACGTCACCGGTGATGTGACCTTCGAATACCTCGATCGGCTGCAACGCGCGCGTTCCGACGAGGCCCGGGTTCGGCGGCGCATGACGCGCGGCGGTCTCAAGGCCGTCGGCGAGCCCTGACGCGCCCGTCCGCGTTCGGCTTCGCGCATGCGGCTGCTGCTGGTCGAGGAAGATCCCAAAGTCCGGTCGTTGCTGCGGCATCACCTGAGCTGCCGCTGGCCGGAAGTGCAGATCAGCGCGCACCCCCCCTTGCAGCGTGGACCGCTACCGCCGGAGTTCCTGGCGCAGGGCTACGATGCGGTGCTGCTGGCGCCCGCGACCGATGAGGACGACGGCATCGCGGCGCTGCACGAGCTGCGCTCGCGGCCGGGGTTCGCGCCCGTGATCTTCATGGCGCCGCACGAGCAGCCCTCTTTGCGCGAGCGCGCCATGGAAGCCGGCGCCTACGGCGTGCTGATCAAGAGCCGCATCGATCATGAGGCGTTCCTGGGCATGCTCGAGGCCGCGAGCCGCCTGCACCGGCGCGAGCTCGCCGATTGGCGCATCTCGCCGGAGGCGGTGGAATCGCGCCGATTCGGCGAGGCGCGCATCCCGGAGTACCGGCGGGCGCGGCTGCTGGCGCGCGGCTCGGTGTCGCAGCTCTACGTGGCCGAGAGCGAGAAGGCCGGCACCCTGGTGGTGCTCAAGGTCACGCCTTCAAGGCGGGATGAATCGGGTATCGATCAGGTATTCGCGCGCTTTCTGCAGGAATACGAGATCGCGCAGCGCGTGCGCCATCCCAACATCGTGCGGCTGTACGAACTCGGCGTGGCCGACGATCACGCGTACCTGGCGATGGAGTATTTCCCACGCGGGGATCTGCGCCGGCGCATGCGCGGCGGTATTTCGCCCTCGGAGGCGCTCGGCTTCGGCTCGCAGATCGCGCGCGCACTGAGCGCATTGCACGCGGCCGGGATCCTGCATCGCGATCTCAAGCCGGGCAATGTCATGCTGCGTGTCGACGGCCAGATCGCGCTGATCGACTTCGGCCTCGCCAAGCACGAGGCGCTCGACTACGACATCACCGACACCGGCATGATCTTCGGCACGCCGCACTACATGAGCCCGGAGCAGGGCCACGGCCAGGATCTCGATCCGCGCAGCGATCTCTACAGCCTCGGGGTGATGCTGTTCGAAATGCTCACCGGCCGTAAGCCCTACACGGCCGACAACCCGATGGCGATCATCTACATGCACCGCAATGCGCCGACGCCGCGGCTGCCCGAGACACTGGGGGATCTGCAGCCGCTGCTCGATCGGCTGCTTGGCAAGCAGGCGCGCGAGCGCTTCCGCAATGGCGCCGAAGCCATGCGCGCCATCGATGCCGCGCGCGCAGCCTGGCTGACCAAAGGGGCTCTGGCGTGAGCATTCTGGCCGCACCGACCAATGCCGCCTGGGTCGATTCCGCCTGCGAGCACTGGCGCGCACTGCTGGTCGATCACGCCAACTGCGAGAAGAAGGCCGCCTCGAGCGCGCTGGCGATGATCTTCGCCTATCCCGAGGATACCGCGCTCACGGGCGCCCTCTCGCGCCTGGCGCGCGAGGAGCTGCGGCATTTCGAGCAGGTGTCGCAGCTCATGCAGCGTCTCGAGGTGCCGTTCGAGCGGCAGCAGCCGGGCCGCTATGCGACCGGCCTGCGTGCGGCGCTGCGCTCGCACGAGCCGCTGCGCAAGCTGGACCTGATGCTCTCGAGCGCGCTGATCGAGGCGCGCTCGTGCGAGCGCTTCGCGCTTCTGGCGCCTCGGCTCGCCGAGCCGCTCGGCAGCTTCTATGCCACGCTGGCGCGCGCGGAGGCCCGGCACTTCGAGCTGTATCTGCGGTTCGCAGCCAGGGTGGCCGACAGCCAGGGGCACTGGCAGGCGCGCCTGCGCGAACTGTCGGCCATCGAAGCGCAGCTCATCACCGCGCCGGATGAGGTGCTGCGCTTTCACTCCGGACCGTTGCGCGCGGCAGCTCTTCCAGCCTGAAGCCCTCGCGCGTCCACGACAGACAGCTGCCCTGATCATGCCAGGCGCCGAGTACGATGCGGCGTGCGCTCGCGCCGTCGAGCTCGAACTCGTGCACGCCCGGCCGGTGCGTGTGGCCGTGGATCAATGAGCGCACGCCGCAGGCGCGCATGGCGGCGATCACGGCGTCCTCGTCGACATCCATGATGTAGGCCTCGGTGTGCTCCGTGTGGCGGCGGCTGCCGGCGCGGGCCTGCTCCGCCAGAGCGCGTCGTACGCCGAGTGGCAGTCCAAGGAATCGGCGCTGCCAGCGCGGATTGCGCACCAGGCCGCGCAGCAGCTGATAGGAACGATCGGCGGTGCACAGCGCATCGCCGTGCGTGAGCAGCACGCGCTCGCCATGCAGATCGACGATCGTGGGATCGGCGAGCAGGCGCGTGCCGGTGCGCCGCTCGAAGCCCCGTTGCAGCAGGAAATCGCGGTTGCCGTGCATGGCGTAGCAAGGCACGCCGCGTCCTGACAGCTCGCGCAGGCCCTGGCAGATCAGCGCCCGATGTGGATCCTCGTCATCATCGCCGACCCATGCTTCGAAAAGGTCGCCGAGAATGTAGAGCGCATCGGACGCGGCGGCGCGCCGGCGCAGGAATTCCAGGAACTGCTCACCGGCTGCGGGCTCGAGCGCATCCAGGTGCAGATCGGAGACGAACAGCGTAGTCACGGCGTGTCGCTCAGGCTGCGCAATTTAGGCTACATTGTACGGATGTCCAGCAGTTTAGTCGTGACACGCTTTGCGCCCAGCCCCAGCGGTGAACTGCACCTGGGCAATGCGCGCACGGCGCTGTTCAATTGGCTGCTGGCGCGGGCCCACGGCGGCCGCTTCGTGCTGCGCATCGAGGACACCGACCTCGAGCGCACGCAGGAACGCTACGTCGAGGCACTCGGGGTGGATCTGTCGTGGCTGGGACTGCGATGGGATGAAGGGCCGTTTCGCCAGTCCGAGCGCGCTGCCGTGTATGCGCAGTACTTCGAGCAGCTCGAGCGCAAGCAGCTCGTCTATCCGTGCTTCTGCAGCCCGCTCGAGCTCGATCTTTCGCGCCGCAGCCAGCTCGCGGCCGGCCGGCCGCCGCGCTATGCCGGTACCTGCCGCGAGCTCAACCCGGCGCAGATCGCGCTGCGCCGCGCCGAGCGCCGCAGCGCGAGTCTGCGCTTTCGCGTGCCGCTGGGTCAGCGCATGCAGTTCGAGGACCTGGTGCACGGTCCGCAGAATTTCCTCTCGGACGACATCGGCGATTTCATCGTGCGACGCGAAGACGGCACGGCCGCCTTCTTCTTCAGCAACGCCGTCGACGATGCGCTCATGCACGTGAGCCACGTGCTGCGGGGCGAGGATCACCTGAGCAATACGCCGCGCCAGCGGCTGGTGCTCGAGGCGCTCGGGCTGCCGGTGCCGCTCTACGGCCATGTGTCGCTGCTGATCGGCGCCGACGGGGCACCGCTTTCCAAGCGCCACGGTGCCACGACCCTGCGCGAGCTGCGCGAGACCGGCTATGCGCACGAGGCGGTGTGCAATCAGCTGTTCCGACTCGGACACTCGAGCGCGCGCAACGAACTGCTGACCCTGCCGCAGATGGTGCAGGCGTTCGAGCTGTCGCACCTGCAGCGTGCGCCGGCGCAATTCGATGTGGCGCACCTGGCGCACTGGCAGCGTGAATGGGTGCATGCGCTGTCGCCCGAGCAGGCGCGGGCCTGGCTCGCGCCGGTGTTGCCGCAGCAACTCGATGAGGCGCGCAGCAGTGCCTTCATCCGCGCGGTGCTGCCAAACGTGCTGTTGCCCGAGGACGCGCGCATCTGGCAGCAGATCATCTTTGGCGAGGCGCTATCCTACGATCAGCCCGCGCTGCGCGCGGCCGAGGAGGCCGGCCCCGAGTTCTTTCTGGCCGCCGCGAACGCTGTGCGCGATGAGGCGAACTTGAGCACGCTGCGCGGCGCCACCGGCCGCAAGGGTGCAGCCTTCTACATGCCGCTGCGGGCCGCGCTCACCGGTCGCCTCCATGGACCCGAGCTCGCGCCCTTGCTGGCCGCGATGCCCGCCGAACGCGTGCGCGAGCGGCTGCTGCAGTTCGCGCGCGGCCGCACCTGAGGCGGCGCGCGCTCCGAGATGCTTCAGATCCACAACAGCCTCAGCGGCCGCAAACAGGTTTTCGAGCCGATCGAGCCGGGCAAGGCAGGACTCTACGTCTGCGGTGTCACCGTCTATGACTACTGCCATGTGGGCCACGCGCGCTGCTATGTGGCGTTTGACATCATTCAGCGCTGGCTGCGCCACCGGGGCCTCAAGGTCAGGTACGTGCGCAACATTACCGACATCGATGACAAGATCATTGGCCGCGCGGCTGAGAACGGTGAATCGATCGAAGCGCTCACGGCGCGTTTCATTGCGGCCATGAACGAGGATTTCGCCGCGCTCGCGATCGAGCGGCCCGATCACGAGCCGCGCGCCACCGAGCACCTGCCCGGCATCATCGCGCTGATCGAGCGCCTGATCGACCGCGACTTCGCCTATGTGAGTTCCAGCGGCGATGTGCTGTATGCAGTGGCGCGCTTTCCGCGCTACGGCCAGCTCTCGGGCAAGCGGCTCGAGGATCTGCGCGCCGGCGCGCGTGTCGAGGTCGACCACAGCAAGCGCGATCCGCTCGATTTCGTATTGTGGAAAGCTGCCAAGCCAGGCGAGCCGTTCTGGACCTCGCCCTGGGGTGACGGCCGGCCGGGATGGCACATCGAGTGCTCCGCCATGGCAAAGGCGCTGCTCGGTACGCATTTCGATCTGCACGGCGGCGGCATGGATCTGAAGTTTCCACACCACGAAAACGAGATTGCGCAGTCCTGCGCGGCGCATGACGGCGCCTTCGTCAATGTCTGGGTGCACAACGGCTTCGTCAACATCGACAACGAGAAGATGTCGAAGTCGCTGGGCAATTTTTTCACGGTGCGCGAACTGTTGCCGCGGCTGCGCCATCCGGAAGTGTTGCGGGCGTTTCTGCTGTCGAGCCACTATCGCGGTCCGATCAACTACAGTGCGGTGCAGCTCGAGCAGGCCGATGCGGCCCTGACTCGCCTGTATACGGCGCTGCGCGGCATCGATGCGTCGTGCTCGGGCGCGGCGCCACACCCGATCAGCGCACTCGAGGAGCACCGGCGGCGATTCGAAGCAGCGCTCGATGATGACTTCAACACGCCCGAGGCGCTCGCAGTGCTGCAGGGCATGGCCCGCGAACTCAATGCTGCGCGTGCCCGCGCCGACGCGGGCGCGATGGCAGCGCTGGCAGCGGAACTCAAGCGCCTGGCGGGACTCCTGGGTCTGCTGACGCTGCCGGCGGAGCAGTGGTTCAGGCTCAGCGCCTCGCTGCCCTTGACGGCCGATGAATCCGCGATGACGCCGCCGGTGCTCGATGAGCCCACCATCGAGGCGCTGATCGCGGCGCGGCTCGCCTCCCGCAAGGCGCGCGATTTTGCGGCGGCGGATCGCATTCGCGCGCAGCTCGCGCAAGCGGGCGTGGTGCTCGAGGATCAGCCGGGCGGACGCACGCTCTGGAAGCGGCTCTGAATCACGACAGCGCGGTCAGGCGCGCCTGCGCCCGAATCACGCACAGGCGCTCGTAGGCCTCGAGCGTCTGCCGCGCCACGGTCCCGATGTGGTAGCCGGAGAGGTCGTGCTCGCCGTGCGGCGTGCGCGCCTCGTAGTGGTGGCGCAACCGTGCGGCGAGCGCGGCGACATCGCCGATGGGTACCAGCTCGCCGCCATGACGCGCGAGCAGCTCCGAGGGGCCATCGGTCGCGGTCGCGACTACCGGCACGCCGGCATCGAGTGCTTCCAGTACCACGCGCCCGAGCGGCTCACGGCGCGACGGACACACGAACAGATCGAACGCCTGGTAGTAATCCTTGACGTCCTGGTGAAAGCCCGCGAGTGTCACGCGCGGGCCCGCGCGGCGCGCGAGTCGCTGCAGCCGCGCGCGTTCGCGGCCGTCGCCGAGGATCGCGAGGCGGGCTCCCGGCAGGGCAGCGCGCTCGAAGGCCTCGATCAGCAGATCGAAGCCCTTGCTGTGGGCCAGCCGGCCGACGCCGCCGATCAGATAGTCGCCCTTGGCCGCGTTGAGCTCGGCGCGGCGCGCGCTGATCTCATCCGGACTCAGGCGCCGCGCCGGAATCATCGACTCGTTGATGAAGAAGATCTGGCCATGATACCCAAGCGGGATGTCGCGCCGCTGCCAGGCGGCGATGCAGATCAGGCCGTCCATGGCGGCAAAGTGCGGGCCATTGACGGTCAGGTGCAGCGTCGCCACCGTGGCCGCATCGGGCCGGATCTGCGACAGCAGGCGTGTCGAGCGCCGCAGATGCGCGTGAATGACATCCGGCGCGAATCGGCGCAAGGCCGCACGCACGGCCGGGCGCGGCCACCAACCGCTCACCTCCACCACCTGCACGGCCGGATCGAGCCGGTCACGGATGCTCGCACCGCCCGCGCCGCGATGGTCCTGCCGCAGGATCAGCAGCAGCGCGTGATCGCGGACATGGGCGTTGCACATCTCGGCAGTCGCGCGCTCGGTGCCGGCAAACCCGCGCGAGAGCAGCATGTGGGCGATCCGCATGCAAGT
>DASYNV010000097.1:0-29958 GCA_036008365.1 Steroidobacteraceae bacterium
CAATGTAGGCGAGAAGAATGCACAGGCGCTTGGCCACGGGGTCCATCTCGTTTCTCGCTCGTGGCGCACGTGTCTTTGGTGGCGCAAAGACGATTGCTAACAGTGCCAGCACCGCCAGCACTAGGTCGAAATGCATGGCCCCTAGCAGGGGCACTCGCTTTGCCAGCCGTCCGAAGTAACTAATGATAAACGCGCAGAAAAGATAGAAAGCAGCATTGCGCGCGCCGTGCTCCCGGAGCGAACGAACTCCATGCTGAATACGTTGTGTTTTCATCGGGTGATTATGGCACGGTGCTTTTTCCTTGCAGCGCCGACCCCCTTATGCGGGCCGACAATCCGCGTCGGCGCTCGTCAAGCAATCGCTCCGTAGACGCTAAAATAATCGTCGGCCATTCGGGCGCTCGTATAGCGCTCCGATACCGCGGTAGCCGCAGCCGCTACGCTAGCGTCGTTCGAGTGCAGGCCTTCTTCCATCATGGTTTGCATGGCATGCGTGAGCGCCGCCAGATTATTCGGAGGAACGAGCCGACCGCGGGCGCCGTAGTCGAGTAACTCAGGAATGGCCCCGACCGAAGTTGCCAGGATAGGCGCGCGCCACTGCATCGCCTCGAGCAGCACGAGCGGCATGCCCTCGGTGACGGAACTCATGACAAAACCCGCAGCGCGCTCGAGAAGTCTGTCCGCCCCGTCCACGTAACCACCCAAACGAGCTACGTTGGTCAAGCCCAGGGCCGCGATGCGGTCGCATAACACGTTGCGGTCAGATCCTTCGCCGACGATCAGCAGCTGGTACTGAGCCTTGATCTGCGTTCGCGCGCGTGCAAAGGCGTCCAGTAACAGCGTGAACCCCTTTTCCGGGGATAACCGCCCGATCGCGATCAAAGTTGGGCTCCGCGTTGTGAAGTCTACGAGCGTTGTCGGCAGAGGTGGGGCGCCCCGCATCGTCAGGTCATTAATCCGCACGCCGAGGGGCGGAATGCCGTTCTCAATGACACGCTGTCGCGATGCAGCAATCCCCCGCAACGCTCGTAAGGCGAGCATTTGACGTGCCACCACTACTACCGTGTCTATCCGCCGGAGCGCCCACCGATCCAGGCATTCATAGAGCCACAGGCGGCTGAACGTACGCGTGTTGGTCCAGCCATGGAGGGTGGCCAACATCGCCCCTCTGCGGCGGCGAGGGACTGGACCCAGCAGGATGTTAGGTTTATATCCGTGCGAATGCAGCACGTTGGGCTCAACAGTATGAACTGTCCGTAATAGCGCCCGCACCACGCTCGGCGTCGGCCGTGGTGCGATCCGTATTGGCAGGACGGTCAGTCCTTGCGATGCTGCCCGGGCCTCGAACGGCGTCTGCGCCGTGCCCGGATCGCGTATGCTGCCGATGAGAGGGACGTGGCCGCGCCGCTGCTGCTCACGCGCCAGATACAATAGAATGGATTCGGCTCCGTAGATGCCCTCGCTGTGAATAAGATGAAGAATCCGCATTGGGCTCAAAACTTGAGGGCTTGCGGCTCATGAGCTGGAAGCGATGCAAGGCTCTCATAGCGTCGGATCTCTGGCGGCACACCGGCAAGCTCGGCGCCGGAATCTTCTGGAGCCGGTTCTTGGTCGTGCCGGGGTTCCGCTACGCGGTATTGCTGCGCTTCTACGCCTATGCTCGCTCCGCGGTATGGTGCCAGTTCGGCGTGCGCCAATTGACGGTTCTGCTGCTGCACCGCAGCGCGATTCGCTTTGGCATCGTGATCTCCCGCGATGTGCGCATTGGCAGCGGATTCTATATCGGTCACTTCGGCGGCATCTTCGTGCCCGGGGACGCGGTCATCGGTGACAACTGCAATCTCTCGCACGACGTGACGCTCGCGCAGGTGACCCGCGGTGAAAAGGCCGGCTCCCCCGTCATTGGCAACAATGTGTACATCGCACCGGGGGCAAAAATCATCGGGCGCGTAAAGATCGGAGACTACGCAGCGGTCGGCGCAAATTCGGTCGTAGTGAACGACGTCGCCCCGCACACCGGCGTGGGTGGCATTCCTGCGCGACCCGTGTCCGACCAAGGCTCCGAAGGATACGTGAATCGAACCGATTACCCGCCCGTACCACCAGAGTAGCCTAGCCCCGGCCATTGTCGTCACCAGCGGGGTGCGCGCGTGGTGATGAAGGACCGCAATATCGCGCGCCACGCGGGCCAATAACCCGGCCTGAAGGACAATGCCAGCAAGTAGTCCCGGAATGCATGCAGGCGATCGTGCGCTCGCCACAGTGTTACGTTTCCCCGTCCGGTGTAGGTATGCGCCCAAGCAGTGCGCACCACGGCACGATCGACCGCGTCCGGGTTTTCATCCAGGAACCGTCGCATGGTGCGAATACCGGTCTCGAATCGCGCACGATAATCCGTCGACATCTGGCCGCCCCAGATCCGATAGTGCATGGTGGCCCGCTCGACGAAGTCGAATTGATAGTGAGCCGACAGGCGAAGCCACATGTCGTAGTCCTCACCCGTACGGAGCGTAACGTCGAACCCGCCGTGACCCTCGAAACATTCGCGCCGCACGATCGCCGATGACGCAGGTATAAAGTTTTCGATCAGCAGAGCTCCGCTCACCCGGCCGCGATGCATACGCGTTGGCTCGGTCGGCAAGGGCTGCCCTTGGCCGTCGATACGCTCGTAGCCGGAATACACGACCCCCACCTCCGGCTGGTCCCGAAACAGCGCGATTTGGAGCGCCAGCTTCTCCGCTACCCAGGTGTCGTCCGCGTCGAGGAGCGCGATGAAGGGGCCGCGCGTCAAGGCGATGCCCTGGTTGCGCGCGTGTGAGAGTCCGCCGTTTGCCTGCCGGTGCACCCGTACGCGCGGATTCCCCTCCCACTGCCGCACGACTTCCGGGGTGTCGTCGGTCGAGCCGTCGTCGATGATCTGCACTTCGACGTTCGGATAGGTCTGATCCAGCGCCGACTGCACCGACTGCGGCAGGAAGCGCGCCATGTTGTAGCTGGGGACGACGACCGAGACGAGTTCCATTCGTGAGACCTTCGGTCAGATTCTGCAGATCGAGAATCGATACTTGCCCGAGCGCTCCTGCGCGATGCGCTCCACATAGTTGGGCCGGATCTCGATTCCCGGCCCGAACACGTTATGGAACTCCGCGAGCAGCGCCTGCTCCGTGGCGGGCGTGAAGTCCGGCGCACGCACCACGTTGAGGACAATCTCGTCGATCGACGGCTGCACGACCTGCAGCTGCTCGAGGCCGGGGATAGCGGTCAGCGTACGCTCAACCAGCGACACGCCGGCCACCATGGAGCCGTCGCGGCGCTTGAGATAATCGGCGACGCGACCCGTCACCCGCTCCATCAGCGGCAGGCCGCGCCCGCAGGAACAGAGTCGATCGGTCGGCACGCCGACATCTCCTATCTGGTAACGGATGAACGGCATCCCGCGGTTGACGAGGTCGGTGATGACGATGGCGCCCTCCTCTCCCGGGGCCGCGGCCGCGCCGTCCTCACGCAGGAATTCGATGTACAGGTGCTCGATGTTGAGGTGCATGCCCTCGTGCCGCTCGCACTCGGCCCCGATCAGCGCGACCTCCTCGGAGCCATAGCGATCGAAGACCTTGGCTAGGAACGCCTGTTCGATCACCGCACGCTCGTTCGCGAGCAGCATCATGGAAGTGGAGACGATGCCCCGTGGTCGCAGGTCCTGCATGCCGTGGGCGAGCACGTAGCGGGCGAGCATGAAAAGAGAGTGCGCGTGGCCGAACAGTATTTCCGGGTGACCGCGCCGCCAGCGAGCGATGAACTCAGACACCGAGCGGTCGTTGAAATCGATGGTGTCGAGAAAGATGAAGCGATCGATGAGCAGCGCGCGGATGTGCCCCTTTAGTGTCTTCGGTATCGGCGGATTGCCCCAGAGCGAGGCGACCTTCATCCCGTGAAAGTATCCAGCCCACTCGTTCGAGCGCATCGCATCGGCCGTACGCGGATCGATCCACTCCGGGTCGAAGTAGGTGGTCAGCGCCACCCCGGTCGAGCCGCCGGTGCGGTGCTCGCCGAGCTCGCTGCGCCGATACTCGCGCGACAGCATCTCGTCGGTGGAGCTGCGGATGATCGCCTTGGTGAGGAGCGGCAGCGCCTGGAACTCAGCGGGTCGGAAATCCGCCGGGTCGAAGCGCTCCGCGCGAAACAACCGCTCGTAGTAGGGGCAGTGTGCCACCGCGTAGCGCAGGATCGTTCCCAGGCGCTCGGACTGCCGCGCGCTCAGTATCTCGAGGGGCAGCCACTGCGTACGCTGCAGCTCCCTGAGGATGCGCAGCCGGCTGCGCCCGTCCTTGAGGTCCCACAGCGGATGGAACACCCGCCGGGACAGCGCGCTCATCAACGGCATAGGGTCTATCCCGCGCGTGGCTGCCAGAGTACCTGCTTCTCACCGCGTGCAAAGCGCACGCAAGCCACCGCTGAGGCCCAGTTCAGCAGCAGGAAGTAGTAGCAATAGCGTATCAGGGGGATGGTACGCAGCCGCGCCGGACCCAGGTTAGCGGCGAGGGCCAGGACCAGAGCCGCGCCTTGCGCCAGCGCGAGCGCCTCGTACAGCCATCCCTGGGGTATCAGCAGCCAGTTGATCACGGTCGCCGCCGCCAGCGGCGCGAAACTTAAGTACCGCAGCAGCTTGTGGGAGGCGAGCTGCCAGCTGAAGAGCGGAAAGCGCACCGGGTTCAAGAGCGCTCGCTTGTCCCATAGTGCCCACAACGCGCGTAGCGCCACCCGCACGCGCATGCGGTACTCGGCCGCTTCGCTTGCGAGCGTTTCCTCATGGACCACCGCCTCGGGCACATACACTGCCCGATAGCCCTGCTCAACGACCGACAGCGGCAGCACGAAGTCCGGCAGCTGGTCGAAGCGCATCGGGCGATAGAGCAAGCGCCTCACCGCGTCCACGCCCCCATCCGCCCCCACCACGGAGCCCACGGCGGACTCCCAGGCGCGCAGCTTGTTCTCGTAGCGCATGTAGGCGGTGCAGCCGTCGCCGACCAGCGAGCCGTGAGGATCGACGTATAGCATGCGTCCGGAGGCATAGCCGACCTCCGGGTCGGCGAACGCGGCGACCAGCCGTCGCACGGTATCCGGGCGGTACATGGAATTGGCGTCGGCGAATACCACGATCTCGCCCGTGGCGCGTTCCACGAGCCCGTTGAGCGCGGCTGTCTTGCCGCTGCGCGGCTCCTGGCGCAGGCATTTCAGCCGCGGCTCGTGCTCTGCGAGTCTTTTGAGCACCTCGTCGGTGTCGTCGGTCGAGCCATCAGAGACCACCAGCACATCGAGCAGTGCCGCCGGGTAGTCCTGGTCGAGCTTGTTACGCAGGGTAGCCGCGATGTGCGAAGCCTCGTTGTAGGCCGAGATGACGACAGTCACGCTGGGAGTGCAAGCCCCGCGGCGAGGAGGCCGCGGAGCGAGCCTCTTCAGCAACGCGATGCACAGCGGATACCCCGCATAGGGGTAGAGCCCCACGAAGAGCAGGATCCAGAAAAGGGCCTCAAGTGAAGGGTGCATGAAACGCTCTGACCCGCGCTTGTCACTAGGGGTAAGGCTGCGGGTTGAACGGCGCGTTCGGCTGCAGCGGATTCCCCGGGGTGAGAGCCGGCGCAGCCGCGGAGGCTGTCCCGGCACCCTGGATACCGTAAGCGGCTATAACGCCCACCTGGTTGTTTCTGTAGCCGTTAGGCTCATACGAGTAATGGGCATAGAGGAAACGCAGTGACAAGCGCTGTCCCAGTCGCCAGCGAAGGCTCGTGATGGCATTGACCGTGTTGATGCGGCCGCCCGAGGCGTAGTCGTCGTGCTCATAGCTCGCACCGATGTCCCAGTTGAGAACCGCGCTCAGCTGCCGCGTAAACACCGCACCGATGACTCTCTGGTCCACATCCAGGCTCGGCGTGGCCGAATACCGCTGGGTGATGTAGTTCCCATCGATCTCGAAGGTCGTGCGCGTCTCCTGCAGGCGCCAGGCCGCGCCGAACGTGCGGTAGGTGAAAGGCTCCCCACTGTTCAGGCGGTAGGCCACCGTGGTGGGCACAGCCTGGTTGACACTGAGGTTGAACAGGTTCGCCGCATCGGTCACCTGCTGCGTCGCCGTCAGGGATACGCGCTGTGTGGGGCGGATGAGACGCGAAAGATTGAGGTTCCAGGTGACGCCGCTCGGCGACTGGTTCTGCGGACGCTGGACGAGCCCGACGATGCTCTGCACGTCGATCAGCGTCGTGAGGTAAAGTTTGGTGTAGCCCCCACCGACGTCGAGGCTCGTGCGGGCATCGACCAGCCGGAAGCCGCCGAAGATGGACTCCTCCCTGAAGTCCGTGTTGACCGTGGTGTCGGAAAACTCGACCTTCTCCTCGACTCCGGTGATGTACACACTCGCAATGCTGGAGAACGCACGGCTGATGGTGATGTCGCCACCGTAGGCGTGGTTATTGATGTTCACGTACTGGGGGGACTTCGAGGTGCTGTCGACGATCGAGTAGATACCGTCGACGACCACGGTGGTGCGCAGCGTGGGGCGCAGCGTGAAGCGCGGTCCGGTCCTGAAGTAGTTGATCGCCTCCAGGTTATTCGGTGTGAGCGGCGCATAGGGGGTCAGCTGTGCCTCGTTGTAACTATCGGTGGCCGTCCACGAAAAGAACCCGGGCACGATCTTGAACTCGCCGGTGCCATACGCAAACCCGAACGGTTGGGTCGGGAACTCGGAGTGCAGGTACTTGACCAGCGAGAGGTCGGACACCAGGCTGTAATCGAGCCGTGGCCCATTACGGGCGGTGTCTCCCACCAGGCCGATCATGGCCAGCGTGTCACCGGGTCCGTTGGGTGTAAGGTCGACGTTGTCGTTATATATCAAGCCGGCATCGACCTCGAGGTAATTGCCGCGATGCGCGTTGGAGGCCTGGTCGAAGAACAGGCCCTGGGTGCTGATCGGACTGATCTGGGCGAAGGCGGGCGATACCACGAAGGCCAGCCACATCCCCCGGATCCCGGGGGTGCGGAAGAGCCTCCCCTTTCCTGATCCCTTCATTTCGCCGGCCCCTTCAGCGCGGGTCATGCGCCACTGGCTTTCTCGCGCGCCCCCGCATAACTGCCGTACTGGTAGTAGTAGCCGTGCGGCTGCCGCACGCACTGGTTGAGCACCAGCGACACGGGCTTGTCTTCTGCCAGTGTCTCGATCGCTTCGAAGACCACCTGCTGAGGTGTCTGCTCGGCGCGCACGACGATGAGGATCTGCCCGGAGACCTGGGCGAGCGCCTGGGACTCCGTGGTCAGCAGGAGGGGTGCCGAATCGAACACCACGAGCCGGGTGGGGTCCTGTGCGGCGAGCTGCGCCACGACCTGCTGCATGCGCGAGCTGGCGAGGAGCTCGGTCGACTTGTCGTCGGGGCGGCCGGCCGGAAGAAAGGACAGCCCCGGCACGTCAGTCGGCATGAGCAGCGATGGCAGGCTTACGGACGAATCCTTGATGACATCGAGCAGTCCGGGCTCGCTCTGGGCGCCGAGCACCTGGCTCAGGCGCGGGTTCACGACGTCGCCGTCGACCAGCAGCACCGTGAGGTCCTCCTCGAGACGCATGCTGAGCGCGAGATTGAGCGACATGAAGGTCTTGCCCTCACCAGGCACCGCGCTCGCCACCATGATGAGGTTACCCTGCGGCAGTGCCTCGACCCCGCGGCCCAGAGCCCGATTGATCAGCGGACGCTTGATCTGTCGATACTGCTGCGCGAGCTCGCGCTCCTGGTGCGGCGGGGGCAGCAGGCCCGCCGCGCGCAGCGCATCCTGGTTGATCGGAATGGTCCGGGCCGGCGCGATGACCTCCGGCTCGGTTTCACGCCGGCGTGGTGCGGCGGCGGCGTCGAAGCCTCCCTCGTGCGCGGGCGCGGCGCTGCCGCGGGCAGCCTGCAATCGCTTGATGGCGTTCTCGATGACGCTCATGCGATCACCCGGTGCAGCAGGTGTGCGACCACGCTCTCGGTAAGCAGCATCAGGCCGGCCAGCAGGACCAGAACACCGGTCGCCATGGAGTACGCCCACAACGCGCGGCGCTCGCGGGCCTGATGCCGCTCCAGCCACGTCATGCTGACCATCCCCAGCACCGGCAGCTGTGTCATGTCACCGAGCTGACGCGGGGAAGTGAAGACGGGCCGCAGCTGGTGCAGGAGATAGGCGACTCCGGCCCCCGCCACCAGACCTGCCAGCAGTACCACGAAAATCAGCCGCGGCCGGTCGGGGGAGACGGGCGCCTGGTTCCCGGTCGGCGGTTCGACCACCTGGAAGCGCACCACCCCGTTCGCATCGGCCTTGTCGGAAAGCTTGGCACGGTTCAACCGGTCGGCCAGCATCTGGTACTGGCCACGCGTGATGTCGTAGTCGCGGGTGAGCTGCGCGAACTGCGCCTCGACACCCGGTGCCGTGTTGATCATTTTGCGCAGGTCGGCGATCTTCGCCTCCTGGGCGGCCACCTGGCGCTGACCTGCGGCCACGTCGACGTCGACCTGGCTGAGCTGCATGCGAATCCCCTGGTAAACCGGGTTCGACGCCAGACCGCTGGAGGCGATCGCGGCCGGGTCGCCCCGGCGCACGGCGGCGATCTCGGCCTGCTGACGCTTCCTGAGATCCTCGAGCTCGCGGCGGGCATTGATGACGTCGGGATAGTTGTCGGTGAAGCGCAGCAGCAGCTCATCGAGCCGCGCCTGCGTCGCCCGGATCGCGCTGGCGGTGTCCCCGCCGGCCGACCCGGGGCCACCGAGCATCGGCTGCTCGCCGGAAAGCTGTCGCTGCAGCTCGTTGTGCTTCTGCTCGGCGAGCGTCAGTGCAAGGCGCTCCTTCTCCAGCTCGTCATTCTCGGCACGCAGGCGCGTGAAGTAATCGCCGGTCGCCCCTGGCACCAGGCCGGCATTCATGCGCTTGAAGTCGGCCAGGCGTCCCTCGGCGGTTTGCAGCCGTTTCTCGTAATCGGCGATCTGCTGCACCAGGAACTGCTGCGCCTGTTCGGCGCCTTCCTGACTGCCACCGAGGGAATTCGCCAGAAACAACCGCAGCAGCTGATCCACCACCCGGTGGGCGGTGGCCCGGTCCGGGTCCGTGAAGCTGATGGTGTAGAGGTCCGCGGGCGCAGTTCTCTGCTCGCCGCCATTGCTCTCGACCTGCAAACGGGCGCGCAGGCCCTCGATGATGGCGTTCTGCTGCGCCGGCGTTGCGGTCGCATACCCCGGCAGCGCGAGGCGCGCCACCTTGTCGAGCTGGGGGCCGCCGAGAATTGCCTGGCGCACCGCCGCCGCCTGTGCGGCGATATTCGACTCCATCGCAATCCCGGAGGTCGCCTGGCTCAGGCGTGTGCGCGTATCGATGTACACCCGCGCCCAGGCGCTGTAGGTATCGGGCAGGCCGAGCACTACGATCCAGCCGCCGATGCACACCACCCAGGCCACCAGCATCGCCACCCAGCGAAAGCGCCAGATGCCGCGGATCTGCTCGAGAATGAATTCGACTGCAGCGTGCATGGTTTCAGAAGATCGACTGCGGCACGACCAGCACGTCGCCGGGCTTCAGCGGCACGTTCTGCCGGACATCACCGTTGTTGACCAGGTCGGCGAGCTTCACGTGAATAATCGTCTCGCGGCCGTTTTCGACACGCACGATGCGCGAACGATTGCCGGAGGCGAACTGCGTGAGTCCGCCGACCGAGAGCACCGCGTCCAGGACCGTCATGCCCTCGCGGTAGGGCAGCGCCTGCGGCCGGGTCACCTGCCCGACTACCTTGACCAGGCTGTATGCGCTCGCCGCCGTGGTCACGATGATGTTGACCTTGGGCTGGCGCACGTACTCGGAGAGCACGCCCTCCAGGTCGCGTGCGAGCTGCGGCGCCGTCTTGCCGACCGCCACCATATTCTCGACGAGTGGCGTGGAGATCTTGCCGTCGGGGCGCACCGGAACGGTGATCGAAAGCTCGGGATTGCGCCACACGAAGACTTCGAGTGTGTCGCCCGGACCGATGATGTAGTCGTTGCTGACGCCTTTGGCCGCTGCGGCGGCAACCCCGGTCGCGCCGCCCGGCGCGGGCGCAGCGGCAGCCGCACCCGGCGGAGTTGCTACGGGCGGGCTGGAGGCGCAGCTGATGGTCAACGAACTTACGACCAGCCAACCGGCCAGCATCAGCGCGCTCGGACGTCGCATCGCACTTCCTGGGTCCAAAAGTTGAGCGTATCAGAAGTCACAGGAGCACCGCCCCTTCTATCGGCAGCGGCCACGGGTCCTGCATGGACAGCGCCGCCAGGTGTTTGTTTTATCTTGCCCGACCTGTGCGTGGCGGCAACTGGCCGGACCGTCTCTTTGTCGCGACGAAGCTTGGCCGCGCTAGGGGGTTGGATGGCGCGAACGCAGCCACAAACACGCGCCCGCGTAACGCGCCTTTCGCCCCGGTTGAGAGGCGACATAACGCGAAAGTGCCGCTGGCCGTTGCCGCTGGCCGTTAGTGCAACGCTCCGCTGGCGGCGAAATCCCCAAGCGTGCGCCGCGCCGCTACGCAGTCGGGCCGGCACGCCGCCCGGAACGCGATGAGAGAGGCCGCCGGATGCGCGACCGTCGCGTTGAGCCCGTACCAGAACTGGGCCAGCAGCGGGTTGACAAACTCCCTGCCTGCACTTTGGTAGCGCGTCCAGATCACGAAGAGATCATGCGGATAGGCCCGATCGACCATCTCGCTTTCGCGAAACCTTCCTGCGGGCCCCGTCATCACAGCTTCCGAACGCAGCAGCAGCTGTCGACCGCCGAGTGAGTTGCCCGCAGCGAGAAGCTTCGCGTCCTGACGCTGCTCGAGGTAGGTGACCGAGAACAGCTCGACGGTTGGGCCGCCATCGGTGTAAGCCAGGCGCTGCTGCACCGCTGCGCCGGCAAAGCTCGGCTGCCAGGACGAATGTACGTCGACCGGCGCCGCCACCCACGGCGTGCGCGGATTGGCGTCCACCCTGGGTTTCGCGAGCGGCGCTTGCAGGCGCAGCGCGGCACTCACTGACGGGATCAGCACGAGGACGAGAGCGGCAACCGCGACGCGGCCAAGGTCCGTCCACAGGCGCGGCGATACGGCCGGCTGCATGGTGGCGGTTGCACCGGGCGCAGGGGCTTCGGGCCAGCGCCCGGTAATCCAGAAGAATGCGAACAATGCGACGCCGAACAACCCCCAGCCGAACCAGTAGTGGTTGCGCAGCAGCGAGCTGTGCATGTCGCTGAGATAGCCCGCTTCGATGACGCCGTATACCCGCACCCAGTTGGCGACCAGTGCGAGTACCGCCATGAGCGCCAGCTGCGCCAGGCGCACTTTCCAGGGATCGCGCCGCAGCTCGCCCTGCAGCGCCGCCACCGCGAGACCCACGATCAGGTAGTGCAGCCCGCTGCAGCCTCCCTGGATCTCGAACGTACCGTTGGGCACCTGGATCAGATCGCCGGAAATGACGGCCTGCGGCCCGGTGAGACTCAGAATGGAGCGCATCGCGCGCACCGTCAGTTCCTGCAGCGGCGCGGTCAGCTCCGACCACGACGGCTCTGCGAACAGGAAGAAAGCCGCGGGGAAGACGAGCAGGCGCCCCACCGACCCTCCGAACGCCGCGGTCACAGCGAGCCAGAAGATCACGGGTGCGATCGTGATGTGCAGATCCTGGAAGCTCGCCCGGTAACACACCAGCCAGACGAGCACGGCGGCAGCGAGCGCGGCGAGCGCAACGGGCGACACCCGTGCCGGAGCGGCCTCGATTTCGCGTCGCGCGGCGATCACCAGCACCACGCAGACCGCGACGATCAGCCAGCCGTGCGTGTAGGTGATGTTCGCGAAGTCCGTCCACTGCTCCCCAAGCACTCGCGCGCTCGGCCAGCAGACCACCGCCACCAGCACAGCGAGGAGCAGGATCATCCACAGGCGCGGGAAGCGGCCCATCCGCATAGCGTAGCGAATGAGCCCGGCACTAGCCCCGTGAAATGATCACGGGGCTCTCAGGCAGGAATTGACTCAGCTGATCGTCAGACTGACGATGTCAGACAGTGCGCTTTCTACCCCGGTGTTCGTAAAGGCACGGATTGCGAAGTACCAGGTGCCCGTTGACAGACCGTCGACAACATAGGTCTGCATGCCGACACTGTTGACCTGTACGGTCTGCCTGAGCTCCGCCTCAGACACACCGTAGTAAATGCGGTAGCCGGCCAGGTTGTTTAGCGGCGCACCGTTGGTATCGGTGGTCGGCGCCTCCCAGGACAGCGTCGCCGCATTGCTGGTCTGCGCACCGGTCGATGCGGGGCTCGCTGCGCCCACAGTGGCGTCACTCGACCCCTCATGGCAGCCTGCGAGCACCGCGGCCGCTACGAATAAAACCCACACCCGTTTCAGCGTTTTCAAGGCGCAAACCTCCCTCAGGCGCCCGCTCGAGAGCGGGCGTCTACAACACATCCCCAGAAGGAGCTGCACCGGGCGGGAAGCGAGAGAGCCGCGGCGGTACAGCGCAGAAGGGATCAGTGCAAAGGCTGTGCCGCTACGGCTAAACGTTGGTTTGTCAGGAACTTACGCGCGCGGGCGACCCTGCCGCGGAAACCGGGCCTTAAGCTCGCGTCGCAGCAGCGCGACGGCACGAGCTTCAAGCCCGCTTTTTGAAAATATAAATTATTGATTTTTAAGAATAATACTTGGGTCGCCCTGCGCCGACACCGTACATAAGCTTAGACCTACAGTGTCAATGGGTGATGGCCTTCACGTTTCGCGTCCCGAATATGTCGCATGAAGCGCTTGAGCGGGTTTCAGCTCTGTTAGGCTTGTGACCGATTTCACGCCAACGGGGCTTACATAATTGGAGGTCCTGCGGGCGCGTCTGCAGCGGCAGACAGCTTGCAAGGCATTGAGGAAAGCGACGAGCATGTGGCGGCGGCACGGCGTTTTGTGATCAGCCGGTCGGCCCGCGATGGCTAAGGATCGGTCATTGGAGGACTCTGCGATGAAGAAGATGAAGTTGATCGCTGGCATAGTCAGCGTCGCGGCGGTGGGGACCGTGCTGTGGAGCATGCCTGCCATCGCGGAAACGGGTGACTCGGGCCGCGAGGCTCGCGACAAGTGGCCGGGCGCGGACAACTATGCGCCCCGCGAGACCAGCACCGCGTCGACCGCTACGGGTCTGCCTGAGCCGGGCACACTGGCGCTGTTGGCGCTGGGCCTCGGCGGCCTCGGCGGTGCGGCACTGCGCCGCAGACGCGCTAAAGCCTGAAGATCGCGTTCCCGCGCCGGATCTGATCGAAAGGGACGGCTCCGTCGCGGAGCCGTCCCCGACGGGTACGGCGCACTGTTCCCCCGCGTAAGCGTGGGGTGGCAGCATGGATTTTCAGCACGGAAGCTATGATCGGACTGCGGGGTACGCGCGCTTGCCACAGATCTCACATTCTCGCGCCTATCCTGCAGACGCGCTCCCCTACGTCCCGCGGCCGGTAAGTCTCAATGTCAGCACCGTGGCGGCCCATAGCGCGCGGCCGATCAATGCCTTTACCGTGGATGTCGAAGACTACTTTCACGTCGAGGCATTGAGCTCGGTCATCAGCCGCGAGAGCTGGTCGACACGCGAATACCGGGTTGAAGCCAACACCGAGCGGTTGCTCTGGGTCCTGGCCGAGCATGGCGTCGCCGGCACTTTCTTCGTCCTCGGCTGGGTCGCGGAGCGCTCTCCGGCGCTCGTGCGCCGCATCGCCGCGGCCGGTCATGAGATCGCCTGCCACGGGTATGCGCACCAGCTCGTTTATCAGCAGGCGCCGCAGGTGTTCCGGCAGGAGACGGTGCGCGCCAAGAGCTGTCTCGAGGACCTGATCGGGGAAGCGGTGCTCGGCTACCGCGCGGCGAGCTTCTCCGTGACCAAAGCTTCCCTCTGGGCGCTCGATGTGCTGATCGACCTTGGCTTCCGCTTCGACTCGTCGGTGTTCCCGATCCGCCACGACATCTACGGGCTGCCGGGCGCCTCACCCGAGCCCCATCGCATCGCCGCCCCTTCCGGGCGCACGCTCATCGAGTTTCCGATGTCCGCGGCGAGTTTCCTGGGAGCGCCGGTACCGGTATCGGGCGGCGGCTACTTCCGCATACTGCCCTATTGGCTCACCCGCGCGGGCCTGAAGCAGATCAACGAGCAGCGCCAGCGCCCCTTCACGTTCTACATGCATCCGTGGGAGCTCGACCCTGGACAGCCGCATGTGTCCGGCGTCAGCTGGTTCTCACGCTTCCGGCACTATACGAATCTCGAGCGCTGCGAGAGCCGCCTGCACCGGCTGCTCGGCGAGTTCGCGTTCACCTCCATGCGTGAGGCGCTGCGCCTGCGCGGCCTCGCGGCTGACGTCACCGGCGCCGCAACCGCGCTGCACTGATCAGGCGGCCACGGCTCGCGACTGTGAGCCCTCGTGCGCACGGGGCGGCAGCAGCACGGTCACCGCGAGACCTCCGCCTTCGAGATTGCGCGCGCTGATGCTGCCGCCGTGCAGCGCCACCGCCCGTGCGGCGATGGCAAGGCCGAGCCCCTCGCCACCCGCGCTGCGATGCTCGCGCGCTACGTCTGCCCGATAGAACGGCTCGAAGATGAGCGCCAGATCCTTCTCCGGCACGCCCGGTCCCTGGTCACGCACCGCGACCTCAACAGGAGCGCCGTCCGCGCCCTTCTGGTGCGCGCTCACCGCCACCACGGCGCCCGCGGGACTGTAGCGCACGGCGTTACGGATCACGTTCTCGAATGCGCTGCGCAGCACCTCGGGGTCGCCCGACACCACGAGCTTGCCCTGCGCCTGCACGCTCACCAGGCAGCCGCGGGCGTCCGCCTCGATGGCGACGTCGGCGGCGATGTTCCGCAGCAGCTCGCCCACGTCGATGGTGAGGTGCTCGAGTGCGGCCGCGGGCCGCTCGAGCCGCACCAGCTTGAGCGTGCGCGCGATGAGCTGCTCGAGGCGGTCGGCTTCGCAGGCGATGCGGGCGAGGTGGCGCTCGGCGCCGGTCTCATCGCGCCGCGCGAGCGACAGCGCGAGCTGCAGTCGCGCGAGCGGCGAGCGCAGCTCGTGCGACACGTCCCGCAGCAGCTGCTGCTTCGCCTCGAGGAGTTGCCGCAGGCGCTCCGCCATCGCGTCGAGGTCCGCCGCAAGCAGACCCAGGTCGTCGTGCCGCTGGCGCAGCGCGGGCAGCACGCGCACGTTCAGGTCGCCCGCCGCCATCCGCCGGGTCGCAACGCGCAGTCGGTCCACCGGCGCAGCGAGGTAGCGCGCGAGCACCAGGCACACCGCCGCGCTCACCCCGAGCGCGATGACCAGTATCGACAGCGGCACGCCGGGCAGCTCGAGCTCGCCAAACAGGCGCGGGCTGTCGCGTACCGGGCCGATGACCACGTGGTAGGTATTGCCCTCCGGCGCAACCAGCACCAGCGCGCCGCCGATCGGCGAGATCGCATCCCCGGTGGCGACAGCGGCGCCGGCGCTGAGGGGCGGTGGCAATGGCCGGCCAAGCATCTCCCGGCCGTCCGGCTCGATGACGTAGGTGCGCCCGAACGGCTCGCCGGCGAGCGATTGCAGCCAGTCCTTCAGCGCGGGCGGGCCGCCGGTCTCGAACGCGCGCGCCGCCTGCGCATACAGTTGGCCGCGCTGCACCCAGGGACGATCGGTGCGATGCGCGGTGGCATTGACCGCCACCGTCACCGTGCCCACCAGGATCAGCGCCAGTGCCGCCCAGAACGCGAGGAAAATGCGCCAGTAGAGCGAGTGCATGTCAGGCCCCGTGCGGGGCTGCCGGGGTGCGCGCGGCATTCAGGGTGAGCGCGTAGCCCGAGCCGCGCACGCTCTGCACGTTGACGCGGTCGGTGTAGCGCACCATCTTGCGGCGCAGGTTCGACACATGGGTATCGAGGCTGCGGTCGGTCGGCAGCAGCCGACGCCCCAGGGCCTGCGTCATGAGGTCATCGCGCGTCACCGTGCGGGTGTCCGCGCGCACCAGCAGCTCGAGGATGCGCAGCTCCGCCGAAGTGAGCTCGAGATCGTGCTCGCCGACCTCGGCGCGGCGCGCCCGCAGATCGAGCCGCAGCGGTCCCCATACGATGAGCCCCGCGGGGGCGGCGGTCTCGCCCGGCGTCCGCCGCAGCACCGCGCGGATGCGCGCCACCAGCTCGCGGGGACTGAAGGGCTTGGCGAGATAATCGTCCGCGCCCATCTCGAGACCGACGACGCGGTCGACCTCCTCGCCGCGCGCGGTGAGCATGATCACCGGCACGCGGCTCACCGCACGGATGCGCCGCAGCACCTCGAATCCGGACAGCTCGGGCAGCATCACATCCAGCACCACCAGGTCGAACGGCTGGCGCGCGAGCTGCTCGAGGCCAGCAGGACCGGTGCCGGCGGTGTGGGTCGCGAACCCCTCCGGGGTGAGGTACTCGGCCAGCATGGCGCACAGCTCCTGGTCATCATCGATGATCAGCAACAGTGGCTTCGCATCGCCGGCGGTCTCGCGCCCTTCCATGAGTGCAGACGATACACGCTCCCGGCCCGCGCCGGTTTCACCGCCGCCCAAACGCAGACTTCTTTGCATTTCTTTGCCGGCGCGCAGCGTGCGCACGGGGCGCGGCGTGCGGACTCAGGCGGGATTCTCCAGGCTGAAAGCCTGGCGATTGTCGTCGTAGGCGAAGGTTTCCGCGTAGCGCCCCCAGCTGATGATGGTGCGCAGCGTCTGCTCGGCACCCTCCTCGGCCATGTAGTCCTCGAGCTCGTCGAGGAAGCGGCTCTTGGGGGCGGTGTGACTGGCGCGCTCATCGAGCACGCGGCGGATGTGCGCGGCGAGCGGTACATAGGTGATGAGGTGACGGGCGAACAGCTTCTTGCGCTCGTCGGTCTCGCTCTGCGCGAACTGCACTCCGGCTTCCGTGAGCTTGATATCGCCGCCCTCGACCTCGGCGAAGCGCAGCATCTGCAGCGCCTCGGCCGCGGGAAACAGGTCGTCGACCTCCAGGTGCTGCTCCTCGGCGATCGCGGGCAGGTCGGCCTTGCCGTTGTACGGCGGCCCGTTCACCGTTTCCATGAGCCCGGTCAGCACGTTCGAGGAGACGTGGGTGAGCGTGGTGCCGATGCCCGTGCCCGGGAAGCGCTCGGCCTTAGGTCCCACGCGCGCCTCACCGCCGGGCCTGGCGGTCATCTCCACATAGACGCGGTCGATGAGAGCGCGGAAGCGCGGATCATGCGCGTGGCGTGGCTGCGGCAGGTCGACGGCAATCTCACTGACCACCCGCCCGGGGTTCGTCGAGAAAATCAGCATGCGGTCGCACATCTGCACCGCTTCCTCGATGTTATGGGTCACGAGCAGCACCGCCTTGATCGGCAGTTGCCCCTCTCCCCAGAGGTCGAGGAAATCGCTGCGCAAGGTCTCCGCGGTGAGCACGTCGAGCGCCGAGAACGGCTCATCCATCAGCAGGATGTTGGGATGCACCACGAGCGCACGCGCAAATCCCACCCGCTGCCGCATGCCACCCGAGAGCTCGCGCGGGTAGGCGGACTCGAAGCCGTCGAGACCTATGAGGTCGATCGCCTGCAGCGAGCGCTTGCGCATCTCGGCCTGCGGGACGCCGAGAGCCTCGAGCCCGAGCTGCACGTTCTCGAGCACCGTGAGCCAGGGGAAGAGCGCGAAGCCCTGGAACACCATCGCGATCCCCGAGGCCGGGCCGCGCACCGGGTGGCCCAAATAATTCACCACCCCGTCGGAGGGCTCATCGAGACCGGCGATCGCGCGCAGCAGCGTGGACTTGCCTGAGCCTGAGCGCCCGAGGAGCCCGACTATCTCCCCGGGGCGCAGTGCCAGGTCGACGTTGTCCAGCACGACGAGCTGATCGCCGTCGGGCTTGCGGAAGGACTTGCAACAGCTGCGCACCTCGAGGAGTGGCTCGAGGTTGAGCGCGGGAGCGGCTACATTCATCGGCGTCTCTCCTTCAGCTGATGCGGAACTTGCGCTCCGCCCGTGCATACAGCGGGCGCCAGAACACGCGGTTCAAGCTGACCACGAACAGGCTCAGGACCACCGTGCCCAGCACGGTGCGCTGAAAGTCCCCGGCGGCGGTGGCGTTGGCGATATACGCGCCGAGGCCGTGGGCGGTGAGTTTCTCGTTGCCCCAGCTGGCCACCTCGGCCACGATGCTCGCGTTCCACGAGCCACCCGAAGCGGTGATCGCTCCGGTCACATAGAACGGAAACACCGCCGGCAGCGCCACCCGACGCCACCACAGCCAGCCGTGCACGCCAAGGTTGTCGCTGGCGTAGCGCAGATCCGGCGCAATGGCGGAGGCGCCGGCGATCACGTTGAAGAGTATGTACCACTGCGTGCCCAGGATCATGAGCGGACTCAGCCAGATGTCCGGTGTCAGCTTGAACAGCACGATGCCCGATACCACGATCGGAAACAGCAGATTCGCCGGAAACGCAGCCAGGAACTGCGCGATCGGCTGCACCAGGCTCGCCACCCGCGGCCGCAGACCCACCCACACCCCGATCGGCACCCAGATGAGGCTGGCGAGCGCAATCAGCACCGCCACGCGCGTCAGCGTGATCAACCCGAGCAGCAGCACGTGGCCGATCTCCGCCAACCGCACTTCCTCCTGCACGAAGTGCAGGGTCTTCGATAGTGCCGCGAGCCCGATGAGCAGCAGCAAGCCGTACCAGGCATAGTCGAACAGGCGCGATCGCCACACGCTCACGGGATGCTCGGCGTCGGTCGCCGTCGGCCGGCGCGGCTTCATGCCGGCGCGCAGCAGGGCGGCAAAGGCACGGCTGACCAGGCCGAACAGGCGCGAGCGGCGCATCATGGTGAGCGCCCAGGAGCCGCTTTGAGTCAAGCCCGCCTCCTGCTCCAGGCGGAACCAGTCGGCGCTCGCCGTCAGCGGGCGGAACAGCAGCTGGTCGAAGGCGAGGATCACCACAGCCATCGCCGCAATCGCCCAGCCGATGGCGGCGAGGTTCTTCTGCTCGATGGCGAGGGCGATGTAGGAACCCACGCCCGGCAGCGTGATCGTGGTGTTGCCGACGCTGATGGCCTCCGAGACCGTCACGAAGAACCAGCCTCCGGACATGGACATCATCATGTTCCAGATGAGCGCCGGCATGCCGAACGGCACTTCCAGGCGCCAGAAGCGCATCCACGGATTGAGCTGGAAGTTGCGCGCCACCTCCACCAGCTCGTCCGGGATGCTGCGCAGCGAGTGGTAGAAGCTGAACGCCATGTTCCATGCCTGGCTGGTGAAGATCAGGAAGATGGCGGCCAGCTCTGCGCCCGCCACCCGTCCGGGCGTGAGCTGCAGGAAAAACAGGATGGTGAGCGAGAAACTCAGGATCGGCACCGACTGCAGGAAGTCGAGCAGCGGCACCAGGATCACTTCGGCGCGGTGGCTCTTGGCGGCGAGGGTCGCGTAGCTGAAGGTGAAAATGAGCGAGCACAGCATCGCGATCAGCATGCGCAGCGCCGTGCGTGCGCTATAACCGATGAGCGCCGCGGGTTTGAGCGAGATGGGTGTCGCCTGCAGGTGCGCGAGCGAACCGACGAGCCCATGCGCGGCCTGCGCGGCGTAGACGAAGAACGCGAACACCAGCACGAAGGCGAGCACATCCCAACCGCCGGGCACGTAGCGGGTGCGCAGTACTGAGATCGGCAGGCGGTCGAGACGCATCCGCCGGAGTTTGCCCGAAGGCGGTGACTATTGGCACCGGCGCAACAGCGCGCGGCGGCCTCAGCCTGCGCGCCGTGCAAAGCACGGCGTGACTGTCGTACGATACTTTCCCATGAACGCCATATTGCTCCGGGCGGCCACCGCCGCCACCGCCGCACTGGTTATGGCCGGCCTCGTGCACGCCCAAAACCAGCAGACCCCCGACACCCAGAACGGCCTGAAGGAAAAGATCGCGACCGCCGGGCACGACGTGAGCCAGGACGCCAAGACCGCCGGACACGAGATCGCCGCGAAATCCCGCGAGGCGGGACAGCAGATCGCCGCCAAGTCGCGCGAGGCCGGACACGCCATCGCCACGGACACCAGGTCCGCCGCCGAGACCGTGCGCGCCGACTCGAAGAAGGCGGGTCAGGCGATCGAGCACGGTGCCAGGACGGCCGGCACCAAAGTCAAGGAGGGAGCGGACAAGGCCAAGACCGCCGTGACGCACAAGCCGGCCGACACCGGGGCCACGAGCAGCGCGCCCGCGCCCAAGGACTGACCGGCCCACGCTCACCCAGCGCGATGCGCCCGTCACGCGGCCTGCATCTCGATTACGTCTCACCGGGCGAATTCCAGACGGCCGGGTGGCCGGACGTGTTGGGCGTGGCCGCCTTCAACGGGGCGGCCGCGGCGCCGCCCGCGCCGGGCGCCGGCGAGATCCCCGTGGCTCGTGTCCACATGCCGATGCTGTCGGCCGGCCCGGGGCTCTACGAGGTGTGGCGCTGCGGCGAGGCCGCGGCGTCGGGGCAGCGCCACCGGGTACGCTTCCGCTGCACCGAGAACATGTTGTTCGGCTGCATCAGCGTCAGCGAGGCAACGGCGCGCGGCGCCACCGACGCGGCGCACTCGCCGTTGCACCAGGCCACGAGCCAGGCGTACCGCGAGATCTGCGCCACCATCGACACCGAGAATTACCCGCACCTGCTGCGGATCTGGAACTACCTGCCCGACATCAACCGCGCTTCGCACGGCAGCGAGCGCTACCGGCAGTTCAACAGCGCGCGCCAGCAGGCGCTGCGCGACAGCGGCCGGGCACTCAGCGGCAACGTGCCGGCGGCGTCCGCGCTCGGCGCGGCGCCTGACAGCCCGCTGCTGGTGTATTTCCTCGCCGGGCGCACGCCGCCGACGTTCGTGGAGAACCCGCGGCAGGTGAGCGCCTATCACTACCCGCCGCAGTACGGCGCGCACAGCCCGGTGTTCTCGCGTGCCACGCTGCTGCGTCAGCCGGGGAGCGTGACACTGTTCATCTCCGGCACGGCGAGTATCGTCGGGCACCGCTCACTGCACGTCGGCGACACCGCAGCGCAGACCCGCGAGACGCTCGCCAACATCGAGGCGCTGCTCGCCGAGGCCAACCGCGCGGCACCGGAAGCGCGCTTTACTCCCGGCGCGCTCGCCTGCAAGGTGTACGTGCGCCGCCCTGCGGATCTGCCCATCATCCGCAGGGAGCTCACGGCGAAGCTCGGCGCGCAGGCGCGCGTCGTCTATCTGCAGGCGGACATCTGCCGTCAGGACCTGCTGGTGGAGATTGAAGCGACCGCCACCGGCCCGCTGGCTTCCTGAAGGCATGCGGCCCTCCGACGGCGAATCATGCGCAGCGCCCGCCTCTTTCCGGCGCTGCTGACGGCCGCGCTCGCCGCGGCAGCGGCCGCTGCGGCGCACGCCGAGGAGAAGCCGCTGTGGGAGCTCGGACTCGGCGCGGGATTTCTCGCCTTCAACGACTACCGCGGCTCGGCGACCACCCACGTCTATCCGGTGCCCGTGCCCTACTTCGTCTATCGGGGCACGTTCCTCAAGTCCGATCGCGACGGTCTGCGCGGCCTGTTTCTCAACCAGACGCGCGTCGAGCTCAGTCTGAGCGTCAACGCCACCACCCCGGTACACAACGACTCCGCCCGGCATGGCATGCCGGACCTGCGGCCGACACTCGAGTTAGGTCCCGAACTCGACGTGCACCTGTGGCGCAGCGCCGATGAGCGTTGCAAGCTCGACCTGCGCCTGCCGGCGCGCGCCGCCTTCACCATCGAAGCCGCGCCGCACCTGGTCGGTATGTTCATCGCGCCCAACGTGAGCCTGGACATCGCGCAGTTCCGTGGCGAGCATGGCTGGAAACTCGGCTTGCTCGGCGGCCCGTTGTTCGCCAATCAGCGCTACGACAACTACTTCTATACGGTGGCCCCGCAATACGCGAGCGCCGGCCGGCCGGCGTTTGCAGCGCAGGGCGGCTATGCCGGCGCGCAGGTGCTCGCCGCCCTGACGCGACGCTATCCCCGCTGGTGGATCGGCGCCTACGTGCGCCACGATACGCTCGGCGGAGCGAGCTTCGCGGCCAGCCCGCTGGTGAAGCGCGACAGCTACTGGTCGGCGGGGCTCGGCGTCGCCTGGCTCATCCGCCAGTCGACGCAGCTCGTCGAAAGCGCGGAGTGAGCCCTTCCGCCACGCACCTGGTGCTGATCCCGAGTTACAACCCGGGCGCACGCGCAGTGGCTACGGTGCGTGCGGCGCGTGCCAACTGGGACCCGGTATGGGTGGTGGTCGACGGCAGCACCGACGGCAGCGCCGCGACCCTCACCGCGCTCGCCCGTAGCGATCCATCGCTGCGGGTGCTGGTGCGCACGCATAACGGTGGCAAGGGCGCGGCGCTGCTGGATGGACTGAGCGAGGCGCAGCGCGCCGGGTTTACCCACGTGCTCACCATGGATGCCGACGGCCAGCACCCGGCCGAGCGCATCGGCGCCTTCATGCAGGCCTCGCTGGCGGCGCCTGCGGCCATGATCCTCGGCGACCCGGTGTTCGATGCGAGCGTGCCGCTCATCCGCCTGCGCGGCCGCCGCATCTCCAATTGGTGGACCAACCTCCTGACGCTGTGGGTCGGCATCCACGACACCCTGTTCGGCTTTCGCGTCTACCCGATCGCACCGCTGCTCGCGATCATGCAGCGCAGCCGCTGGATGCGGCATTTCGATTTCGACGCCGAGGCGGTGGTGCGGCTCGCGTGGCGCGGCGTGCCGGTGATCAACCTGGCGGCGCCGGTGAAGTACTTCAGCGCCGCCCAGGGCGGCGTATCGCACTTCCACTACGGGCGCGACAACCTGCTGCTCACTTCGATGTACCTGCGGCTGATCGCCGGATTCCTGGTGCGGCTGCCGATGCTGATTGCGCGGCGCACCGGGCGGCCGGCGGGAGATCATCGCGGCGATCGCAATACCCCCACCGCGCCAAACACTAAAGATTTATAGGACCGTCGCCATCTGCGCGAGTGAAATGCATCCGCGTGCCGGCAGCGCGTGCGGCGAGCGGCGGTGACAGCGCCAGGACGAAGTTTGACGGGCCCTGAAGAAACCCCTGGCGGCGCAGGGCCGAAATCCAGGCGGGATGAGACTGGTTGCTGACCAGCAGATCGCAGTTCTCCGCCTCCAGGCGTTGGCAGGCTGCGGCCGTCACCCAGGGCACGTCCACGGGAGCCGCCAGTCCGTCGACGACGCATCCGAGCGTCATGTTGCCGAATTGCGCATGGTTCTCGAGGCGCGACATGCTCGACACCACCCAGCCGATGAGCTTTCCGGACCGGTGAAGGACCAGCCGCGAGAGCTTCGCCTCGCTCGCGGGCAGTTTCTGCTGCATGGCCGCGGCGCGACGATCACTCAACAGGCCGTAATCATCACGGACGCGCCCGAACAGCCCGTCGATCTCCGCGGGCAGATCGGCTAGCTCGGCGACGGCAAGATCGGGCGGCAGCTTCACACCAAACGCTGCACGGCGCAGGCGCCCCAGGACCGTAACGGCAGCCAGAACTCCGCTGACGCGCGACAGATCGAGCAGAACCCGTAGCGAGCGACGCTCGCGTAGCCAGCGGATCTCACGCGTGAAGGGACCGGCCCGTTCGATGCGGAACAGGAACGGCACGCGGGAAACTGACCACCCGAGGCGCTGCAGGAGCCGCGGAAGCGGCCGCGCGGTGCTCCCCATGCCCAGGCAGTAAAGGCACGGCTGCCGGGCGATCGCGTCCTTGATGAGCTGCACGCCGACAATCGAATAGCTGCGGTCGATGATCCCCTCCGACAGCGGCAATTGATAATTGCCCGCCGCAAAACCGGCTCCCGCGGCGAAGAACTGCTCACTCTTTAGTATGTAGCCGCCGTGCACCGCGCTCCCGTCGGTCAGCACATAGGCCGTCTGCCAGGGTACCTCGACCCCCGGCACCCGCTGCATCAGCTCGGCGCGCCCGACCGGAAAGGCGAAGCTCACCCCCGCTCCTGCAAGGCGAGAGTTGAACGCGCGGATGGCGCTCTCGTCCTCCGCAGCCAGCTCGCGAATCGAGACCGACATCAGGTTCTGCCCGCGGCCAGCTTGTGCGCAAACCAGCGCCATTCCAGGCTGCGGCGCTGCGCCGCAGCGAGCGTGGTCACACCGCGCTGCGAGCGGATGTGATCGAGCAGACGCGATACAGGCACGAACCAGCCGTTCTTGCCCGCGAGACGGCGCAGCAGCCGCGCAAAGCGCGGCTCGACCTGCTGGCCCTGCTGAAACCCCGCGCCCAGGTGCGTGTAGACGATGCAGGCTCCGCCCGATTCCTCGAGCCGGTCCTGGTTGCGCTCGCTGAGGAGCCGCAGGCAACTCGGCAGAATCTGTCCGTTGGAGGCCGCATACCATGCCTGCACGAAGGGGCGCAGCGGATCGTGATAGGGCATCATCGGGCAGGCCGCGAGCGTATCAATCTCACCGAATACAAAGTTGCGGACGTAACGAATGCGCTGCTGGCACAGATCGCCCCAGAAATAGGGTGATCCAGGCAGATGTCCCTGATGGGGATTCGGCCCGAAGCGGCGCAGCGAGGCACGGTAGAGCATCCTGACCGCGCCCGAGACGCGGTCGTGGCCCCAGTAGATGCCTTCGCTGGACTCCGCATGATTCGCCATGCTGGAAGGGTAAGCGCCGAACAGCTGCCGGAAGTGCTCCAGCGCCTGCTCGATGCGCTGACGGGGCAGCCCGGCGAAGTACGAGTTGTGGTATCCGATCTCGAACCCCGACTGCTGCAGGCGCAGCACCGTCTGCAGGTATGCCGTGTCGTCGCAGGTCGAGCCGTGCGCGCTGCGCGCCTGCAGGTCAGCGCCGGTTGCCGGCCATACCGACTTGGTGGTGCGCATGCCGAGCGTGCCCAGCAGATCGTAGACGCCCTCGAAGTTACCCGGAACGGTCAGGTCCGTGTCGTCAAATACGGAAAATGCGAACCGCTTGCCGTCCGGCCACGAGATGCGCGTGCTCATCCGGTCCGTTCTAACCAGTTGCGCAGCTCCGGCAGCGACGTCAGTGTCGCCATGTCGTCGAGGCCGAAACGCACGCCGAACTCCTTCTCGAGATCGGACAGCACATCGAGGTGCGCAACGGAGTCCCACTGTTCGACGTCGCCGATGCGCAGGTCCGGCCGATACTCGCCGCTACGCAGCCGCAACGACCTGATGATGCACTCGCGGAATCTCGACTCGTCGACGGTCATTGGCTTTCCCTTCAGCTCACCTGCGCGGCATCGATGCTCACGAAATGCTGCGGCAGTGCTTCGGGGCGACGCACGTCGAACTTCCAGGAGCCTGCCGACTCCACGCCGCCGGAACTGCGGAGAAAGTTGCGTGCGACCTCGTTGCGCGGGGTCTCGAGGCAGCGAAAGGCGACGCTTTGGGCGCCCGCGCGAGCCGCGACACCGACTATCCAGGCGAGGAATGCGTTTTCGACGGTACGCCCGATCACCCGGCAGCTCAGCAGGAAGTTCTGCACGATCCACGCCGCGGGGCGGCGCCGGTCGACGAGCGCGAGGCCGGTGATGCCGCTATCGCCGAAGCGGTCCGCCACCCGCATCCCGAGAACGAGGTACGCCGGGTCGGCGAGCAATGCGCGGAACTCCTCGGCCGACAGCCGCTCGGCGGTGAGATTGAACTGATTGGTCTTCATCAGCAGCTGGTGCAACCGCGCCGCCTGCTCACCGGCGGCGCTGAATATCGTCAGCCGCAGCTCGAGGGAGCGGTAGAAATCTTCCGCCGAGGTTGCGCTCGCCCGGCTGGCGTTGCGCTGCGCCTCCTCGAGATAGGCATCGGCGCGCTTGCGATCCTCCTCGGTCTGGCGCAGCGTGTCGAAGCCCGGGTAGGCAGCGAGCGCGCCGACCAGCCGCACCGGATCGTCGGGAAAATCGAATATGTCGACCTCCGGCAGAAGGCGCGCGACTTCAGCGCGCTCGAGCGCGGAGTCGTCGACGAACAGCAGCGAGTCGAGGCCGAGACCGAGCGCCTGCGCCGTGCGGGTGATGGCTTGCGATTTTCGGTCCCAGCTGATCTCCAGGTGCGCGAAATCCGCGGGTCGCAGCAGGCAATCCGGATGAGACTCGAGCACCGCCAGCGCTTCGTCGCGGTTGTTCTTTGAGCATAGCGTCAGCAGGATGCCGCTGCGCCGCAATTCCAGCAGAGCGCGCTGAAAACGCCGGTACGCAAGACCCGGTCCGGAATCGGACATCTGCAAGCCGTCGGCGCCGTCCTCGCCGAGAGTCCCGCCCCAGAGCGTATTGTCCAGATCCAGCACACATACCTTCTTCTGTGGACGTTCCAGACAGCGCAGCGCGCGCAGCCACAAAGCCGCCAGCGCACGGGTACCGGCCGGAGAGTAGTAGACCTGCGCCGTCGCTTCAAAGCGCGGGTCGTGCAGCGCGTCGATCCCGTGCTGCAGCACCAGGCCGAGCTGATCCACCACGTGAAACCAGGAATGCGTCTCGCGGAAGCTGAGCAGCCGCTCGTTGACGCTGGCCGCCAGCGCGTGCCGCTCGAGGTTGTTGGCAAGCGGCATGGCATGCAGCGGGTCGGCGAACAGGTTCGAGAACAGCACCGTCGGCGGCGCGGACAGCGAGCCCAGCCGCTCGAGCGTCGCATCGAGCTGCGCGAGGATGTCCGGCACGTTCTCGAGCACCCGTGGCGAGAGCACGAACGCCCAGGCGGCGGTCGCCTTGGCAAACAGGGCGCTGCGTGGATCGAGCGGCGCCACCAGCCAGCTATCGTAGCCGGCATCGATCACGTTCCAGGCGGACCCCGCCTGGCGCAGTTCGGCATTGAGATGGCGCGCGAGCAGGCTGAGTGTCTTGTCGCCGAGGAGGACAACGTCCCGGGTCATTTGAAGTCGATCATCGCGTCAACTGCCAAAAGTGCAGCGGCTAGTTTAGCCCAGCGCCGCCGAGGCAAGCGGCGCCCGCGACTGTGCTGTAGTGCGCATATTTTACTTATATATCAAAGTCTTGAGTGCCACGGTGCCGACACACGAGGCTTCGAGCGTACAGGGCGGCGATCCCCTGGCGCGCCGGTAGTGTTGAACGCCGTCACAAATTTTGAATTTTCCCCGAGGTACACTACCGGCCAATAAGTCCTTCTGCTAGGTTGTGACTCAATTCCACCCTCACGGGGGGAGAAGAACAAAAAATAAAGACCTGCCATGGCTTACAGTCTCTTATTGATCTCTTGCGGGCTGCTCGCGTACGTCTACGTTGTCTACCCGCTACTCGTCAGGATTCTGGCAATTCCTTTTGGAATACGCGTAGTGCGCGGCAGGGTATTCCCCCGAGTCACGATCATCGTGACCGCGTACAACGAGCAGGACTGCATTCGCGCCAAGCTCGATAATCTTTCCGGCCTGAACTATCCCGGCGATCTCGTCGACATCCTCGTAGCCTCCGACGGCTCGTCCGACGCAACCGAGGAGATCGCCGCCGCCTACGACCCCGCGCGCGTGCGGCTGCTGCGCGCCGAGGGCCGGCGCGGCAAGACGGCCTGTCAGAACGCGGCCGCAAGGGTTGCGACGGGCGAGATCCTGGTGTTCACCGATGCCACCACCCGGCTGCATCCGGACGCTCTCAGGGCTCTGGTAGAGAACTTTGCCGATCCGACCGTCGGCTGTGTCGGCGGCCATCTGCACTACGTTACCGACGTCGACAACGTGAACGGCTGCGGCGGAGAAGCGTACTGGAGCTACGAGCTGCGTCTGCGCGCCAACGAGAGTGCGCTCGGATCCATGATCGGGGTAAGCGGCTGTCTGTACGCGGTGCGCCGCAGCGCCTACCGGTCCATAGAGCCGCAGCTCATCAGCGACTTCGTCATTGCCATGAAGATGGCCGAGCAGGGTCTGCGAACGGTACTCGAGCCCGACGCCGTATGCTTCGAAGCAACGCTCGTCAACGGCGGCCACGAGCTGGCGATGCGCGTGCGCGTAGTGATCCGCAGTCTCAACGCGCTGGTGCAGGAGCGAAGGTTCCTCAATCCGTTCACCTACGGGCGCTTCGCCTGGCAGCTCTGGTCTCACAAGGTGCTGCGCTACGCCTCGCCGCTGCTGTGGCTGTGCACGCTCGGCGCCAACATCGCGCTCGCGTCCCAGACACCGTTTCTCATCCTGCTCGGGGCGCAAAGCGTGGTGATCGCCGCCGGCGCGGCGGGTTTTGTGCTGCAGGGGAGCGGTCGCGACCTCGGCATCCTCGGCCGGCCGTACTACCTGCTGCTCACCAACGCCGCATCGCTGATCGCCACGCTGCGCTATCTGCGCGGTGAGCGCATGGTGATCTGGACACCGATGCGCCACTAGCGGAGCGCGTGCCGCCAGCCCGCTGCGACTCGTGGCTGCCTATCGCCCCCTTTAGCCCGCGTGTATCCTTCGCGCCTGGCGCGGCGCTCTCAGGGATTCCCACCGGGCATTACATGGGTTGGTTCAGAAGGACGCTGTTCCACGCCCTCAAACTCGTTGGTGGCTTCGCGGTGGCGCAGCATCTCACGCGCAAGCAACTGCGGATCCTGTGCTACCACGGCTTTTCGGTGACCGACGAGCACCTGCTCTCCCCTTACGTCTTCATGCGTCCGCAGACCTTCGAGCGTCGCATGCGCACGCTGCGCAAGCGCGCTGTGGCGGTGATATCGCTCGATGAGGCCGTTGCCAGACTGCGCCAAGGCAGGCTGGGCCAGGCCGAGACCGTCATCACCCTGGATGACGGTTGGGAATCGAATCTAAGCGTCATTCCCATACTCCGCAGCTACGGCTACCCGGCCTGCATCTACATCACCACCGAGCACCTGAGTGCCACCACCGAGGCCTTCAATGTTACGGTCGTTCACCTGGTGCACGCCTCGCGCAAGGAGCGCGTGGCACTGCGCAACCTGCATCCGCAGCTCGATGATGAATACCCGATTGCGGCCGACCCGCCCGCCGCCGCCGCCGCACTCATTGCAGCGGCCGGCAGGATTCGCTCGCTTGCGGAAAGGCAACGTCTGCTCGCGCCACTGGCACAAGCGCTCGGAATCGACTATGGGGAATTCATCCGCGGCGGACGCTTCCAGTTCCTGAGCGCGCCGCAGATCCGCGAGGTCGCCGGGCAGGGCATCGGCATTCAGCTGCACACTCATACTCACTGCCTCCCCGCGGAAACCTTCGATGCCATGGCCGACGAGATCCGCGAGAATCGCAGCGCCATCAGGGAACTGACCGGCATCGAGCCGCTGCACTTCTGCTACCCGAGCGGTGAGTATTCTGCGCACCATGCCGAATGGCTGTCGCGGCTGGGTATTGTTTCGGCGACCACCTGCGATCCCGGCTTCAACGATACGCACGTGCCGCTCCTGCTGCTCAAACGCTATCTCGATAGCGAATCCGTCTCCGACATCGAGTTCGAGGCGGAGATCGCCGGGGTCCGCGAGCTGCTGCGCCGCATGCGCCGCGGGTTGCGGGCGTTGCTCTCCTAGATCGGCTGCCACACGGTATGAGGTGCAGCTCAGCCTCTTTGAGACTCCTGGCTTTCTCTTGCTCGAGAACCTTCTGCTCTATTACTCGCTCCGGTCGGGCCGGCGAGTGGCTGGTTGCGCCGACACCTATCCCGTAACCAGATTGCGCCAGCTCGCTGTGCGCTTCGGGCCTCAGCACCGATCTCGAGGCCATGTATCTCGGCAAGGGTGTCATTGCCCCGAGCGGCCGAGCACGTCAGATCTGCTCACGTATCAAGCTCTGTTGGTGTCTCCCCACGATGTGGCGGCCCTCACAGAGGCATTCCGCGCGGCGTGGGAAGACGATGTGCAGCGTAACCGCATTGCAGAAGCGGAGCGCGTGTACGCAACTTCTCTGGGCGGGAAAGCGGAGCTCCTGCAACGCATCTTCAGGCAAGCGCTGAGTGCGTTGTCTGACTGATTGCGTTCCG
>DASYNV010000098.1:0-23829 GCA_036008365.1 Steroidobacteraceae bacterium
GTGCATCGGCATTAAGGATCTTAACGACTCATGACGGCGACGATCATCGACGGCAAGGCGGTGGCGGCGAATCTGCGCCGGGAGATCGCGCAGCAGGTGGCGCAACTCTCTAAGTCCCATGGATTTAAACCCGGTCTAGCCGTGGTGCTGGTCGGTAACGACCCGGCCAGCGAAGTCTACGTGGGCAGCAAGGCACGCAGCACGGTCGAAGCGGGCATGCGCTCGTTCGAGCACCGGCTTGGTGATCAAACCAGCCAGGCCGAGTTGCTGGCACTGATCGCGCGACTGAATGCCGACGACGACGTCGATGGCATCCTGGTGCAGCTGCCGCTGCCCAAACACATCGACAGCACCGCCGTGCTCGAGGCGGTGGATCCGGCCAAGGACGTCGACGGTTTTCACCCGGTGAATGTCGGCCGCGTCGCCACCGGCGCCGGCGGCATCGTCCCCTGCACGCCGCTCGGATCGTTGATGCTCATCAAATCGCTCAATACGCCGCTGGTGGGGCTCGAGGCACTGATTGTCGGCCGCTCCAATATAGTCGGTAAGCCCATGGTGCAGCTGCTCCTGGGGGAGCAGTGCACGGTGACGATCGCGCATTCCAAGACGCGCGATCTGCCTGGTCGCTGCCGGCAGGCCGAGATCCTCGTGGCGGCGATCGGGCGGCCGCAGATGATTCGCGGCGACTGGGTGAAACCCGGCGCGATCGTGATCGACGTCGGTATCAATCGCCTGCCGGCCGACGCCGGCGGCAAATCCCGCCTGGTCGGCGATGTCGCGTTCGAGGAAGCCCGCCAGGTGGCGGGTGCCATCACGCCGGTGCCCGGCGGCGTCGGCCCCATGACGATCGCCTGCCTGCTCAAGAACACGCTGCAGGCCGCGCGCGCTCGGCGGGTGCCGAAGGCCTGAGCCCTGCTCGGGGTCATCAGCCCGAGGCGCTACGCTTCTTCTTCTCCGGATCATCGAACGGCAGCGTGTGGGCCGTGGCCCCGCCCTGCACGCGCTTGCCGCGGATCTCGAGACGCTTGCCCTGCACGGCCGCCGACACCTCGAGCCGGGCCAGCGCCATTGACTTCTTCGTCAGCGTCGAATACATGCCGCAGGTGATCACGCCGGCCTTCCTGCCGTCGGCATACACCTCATCGCCCATGTCGGCCGGCACTGCGCCGTCGACCAGTACGCCGAAGATCCTGAAGCGCTCCTTGCCCTTGAGCCGGTAGTGCTGTTCGGCACCATGGAAGTCGGTCTTGTTCGGGCTCACCGTGAAGTCCAGCCCGAGCTCCCAGAGCGAATCGCCGGGTGGGTCCTTCTCGAACGGGTACATCTGCGACATATCGTAGGGGTAGAACAGCAGGCAACTCTCGACGCGCAGCATGTCGAGCGTGGCGAAGCAGGTCGCGGTGATGCCGAAGCTCTTGCCCTCGGCCAGCACCGTATCCCAGATATGGCCGGCATCCTCGGCCTTGCAGAACAGCTCGTAGCCGCGCTCTCCGCTGTAGCCGGTGCGCGAGATCATGATCGAGCGACCGAACAGCTGGGCCGGCATGTGGTGGAAGTACTTGAGCTGGCGAATGCCCGGTACGAATTTCTCCAGGAAATCCACGGACGCCGGTCCCTGCAGCGACAGATCGTGCAGGTCGTCATCGACGATCATCGTGGCGTTGCGGCCGACCACCGCCTGGGTGAGGGTCTCGTGTCCCGCACCGCTGCCATGCACGACCATCCAGGCGTTCGGCGCCATGCGATAGAGGATGCAGTCCTCGATGAAATGTCCGGCGTCATTGAGCATGCAGGAATAAGCGGACTTGCCCGGGTAGATCTTGGTCACATCGCGCGTGGTGGCATAGTGCAGGATCGCGGAGGAATGCGGTCCGACGAGGTACAGTTTCTTCAGACCCGAGACGTCCATGAGTCCGGCGCGGGTCCGGATCGCGACGTGATCGAGTGCCATGTCGTGCGCATAGGTCCACGCGGTGCCCATGCCGTTCCAGTCCTCGAGCTTCGACCCGAGCGCGCGATGCCGGTCCGCGAGAACCGAATAACGCCAACTCAATGCCATGTGATCTCTCCTGTCGTTCTGTTGTTCTGTTCTTCTGTTGTTCGGCCGCGGTCTACTCCGGCGCGGTTCCCGCAGTGGTCGGCGAGCCATCATCGAATTGCGAAAGGTAGGCGACCGCTATCGGGCGGTGACGCGTGAGTCCCTTGTAGTCGACCAGCGGCGGGTGCAGATCGCGCAGCACGCGGTGCACACGCCGGGCCCATTTGGGAATGCTCGCAACGTCCCCGAGGCTCAGCATGTAGGTGCGCACCATGAAGACGATGCCGTTGGAGCGCGGCAGCCGCCAGAGTCCCTGCAGCTCCGTGCGCAGGTGCAGGATCTTCGCCACGTTCTCGAGCGTCACGGTGGTGCGATCCGGTCCCCACTCGTCATAGTTGTGCGGCGAGCTATCTAAATTCGGATTCACCGTCATGGTCCAGTTGTAACGGCGCACCGGCTCGTTCAGGCGCAGATTGAGCAGGAACTTGAGCGCGCGATCGAATACGCCCATCTCGTGTCCGAGCGGCACCGGGCCGTGCCACTCCTTGAAGCTCATGCCCATGTCGAAGTCCATCGACCAGTCGGCAGGTCCCGTCACCATTCCGCCTTCGACCCACAGATCGTTGTCGCGCTGATCCATGATCACCCAGTCGCCCTGCAGCTGGCGCGTGATGTATTCCAGCGGCGGCCGGGGCAGGCTCGCGGGATCGCCGAAAGTGAATTGCTGATCGAGCCCGAGCGGCCGGTTGATCCAGTGCCAGCGCCGGCCCTGGCGCGTGAGCGTGAATTGTTCCGGATAGGACTGCGACAGCGACAGCATGCCGAGCTCGAGCGTGTCCCACTGCGCGCTCATCATGTGCGGCAGCGCCTGGATGCGCAGCGGATCGCGCCGGATCACCAGCGCACGCTCGTGGCATTCCTCCACGTAGTGCTCGTCGCAGTCGATCGGGAATTCGATCACCGAGCCCACAGGTCCCGCTACATGCGGCTCGATGTTCACCGAGTACATGTACCGATCCTCGGGAAAGGGCAACGGAAAGCGGCGGATCGCCGCGGGGCTGTTGGCGAACGTGTAGTCGCCCCGGTACACCTGATCCATCTTCAATGCCACGTTCATGACGGCGACTCCTAGAGATTGAGTATCAGCTTGCTGCATCGCGCGCGCGAGACGCAGGGCATGATCGCCTTGCCTGACGCCTTCTCCTCGTTCGAAAGAAAATGATCGTTGTGCACCAGCTCGCCCTCCACCCCGATCACCTCGGTGCGGCAGAAGCCACAGACTCCGCCGCGGCACAGATACGGCGCATCGACGCCGGCCGCTTCGATGGCTTCGAGCAGGCTCTGGTCCGGCAGCACGTGCAGATCGATACCCGACTTCTGCAGATAGACATCGAACGCTTCGCCGGTCGGCGGCGCAGCGAATCTCTCATAGTGCACGTGGCTCTCGGGCCATCCCAGCGCGCGCGCGGTATCGAGTACGCGCGCGATCATGCCCGCAGGCCCGCAGACATACACGTGCGTGCCCAGCGGCTGGCCGGACAGCAATCCCTCGATGTCGATGAAGCGCCGGGCGCTGTCGTGATACAGCCGCGCACGCTGCGGCTCGGCCTGCGCGATCAGCTCGCAGTAAGCGCCGTGCTCCGGCGAGCGGGTCGCGTAGTGCAGCTCGTAGGGAACATCCGTGAGCCGCAGGTCGTGCAGTTGCGCAATGAAGGGCGTGATGCCGATGCCGCCGGCGAGCAGCAGATGCTTGCGCGCCAGCTTCGCGAGCGCGAACAGATTCACCGGATGCGCGATCTCGAGCTCGGTGCCGACGCGCACCTGCTCGTGCATGAAGGCCGAGCCGCCGCGCGAGGGATCGACGCGCAGCACGCTGATCTGGTAGTTATCGAGCTCGTTCGGCGAGCTCATCAATGAATACGGATTGCGATAGACGCGCTGCGCGCCGCGCATGACCACGATGATGTGAGAGCCGCCCGAGAAGGCCGGCAGCTCGCCACCGGCGATCGGCGCGAAGGTGAAGTGCTTGATCTGCGGCGTGACCTGCTCGGCCGCGACCACGCGCACGGGAATGGTATCGGCGTGGCTCTGGCTCACAGGAAGACTTCCTTGATCTCGGGCCGCTCGCCCGGAACCTCAGCATCGACCATCACACCCATGTACGCCGCGAGCCGGCGCGAATAGTGATCGCGCACTACCAGCCAGCGGCCGCAGACGCAGCGGACGATGTTGGTGCGGACGTTCTCGATGGTCTCACGGCAGTGGATGCAGTGAACGCGGCGCGCCAAGGTACCGCATTGCTCCGCGCGCACCTCATCCTGGGCCAGGTTGAAGCCGTGCGCGATGCGCATCACCAGTCCCATGAAGCTCTCGGGTCCCGCGACATAGAGCCGCGTGCCCATGAGCGCCCGATCCAGGTCGGTCGTCAGGTCCGACAGCAGCGCATCGACTGCCGTGAATGTACGCAGCTCGGCAACGCCCGCGGCACGGAACGCATCGGCATTCGCCTGCGGCGAGGCGGCATCGGCGACGTACCAGACGCGCGTGCGCGCGAGTGCCTCCGGATCCGCCTGGCCGAAGTCACCGAGCAGGCGCGACAACGGTGCCGCGCCGACGCCGTAACCGACCATCACGTGGTAGCGGCCGCCGAGGTCCGGCTGCAGCGGTGCGTACACCGGCTTGCTTCGAATGCCCGTGATCAGCATGGTTGTGGTTGCCGCATCTCCATGGCGCGCTCTAGTAACGCGCCAGTGCGTGCGTGACGATCAGCACCAGCACGGCCACGGCCAGCGTCACATAGGGCCAGACACCCGCGCGCCGGACGAGTTTCTGACCGGGACCAATCTCCAGATCCTCGACCATCGAGGGCGGGAACTGGCCCTTGTCCTGCAGGTAATGCCGATAGACGAACACCGGCACGATCAATGCGGCGAACATCAGCCCGCTGCGCAGCGCGCCCACGCCGGTCACGTCCGCACCCATGCCCATGAACGCCAGGTTCAGGAAACCCAGCACCGCGCCCGCGGCGATGATCCAGCTCGGCGCGCGCCAAGGGCGCGCCTGGTTCGGCCGATCCAGGCGGTGGATCCAGCCGGCATTCAGATTCAGGAAGCTGAAGATCAGGTAGCCGACGTTGGCCGCCGCGAGCACGAACACGTAATCCGACATCAACAGCAGCAGCAGATTGAAGCCTAAATTGGTCCACATCGCACTGGTCGGTGCACCGTGGTGATTGAGCTTCGATAGATACTTCGGCAGCCAACCGTCGACCGAGGCCTGGTAGAGCGTGCGCGAGGAGCCCGCCATCGAGGTCATCAGCGACAGCACCAGCGCCAGGATCAACATCACGATCACGAACGCGCCGCCGACCGTGCCGCCGATGTGCACCATGCGCGCCATGACCCGCGCCACGCCCATGCCGCTGTAGATATCGGGCGCCAGCATGCCGCCGTACAGCGCGGGTTCGATCACCGCCCCGTGCGAATCGAGCACCGCGGGCTTTACCAGTTCGCCCAATCCGAGGTAGCCCTGGAATGCGAACGGCACCAGCGTGTAGACCACCAGGCACAGCAGTCCCGAATAGAAGATCGCCTTGAAGGTGTCGGTCTTCGGATCCTTGAACTCGCCGGTGTAGCAGACCGCCGTCTCGAAGCCATAGGTCGACCAGGCCGCCAGGAACATGCCACCGGCGATCACGGTCCAGCCGGCCAGATTCCAGCTGCCTTGACTCACGGTGCCGATCGCGTCATGCGCGAGCGGCACCAGCGGAAAGAAATGCGCCTTGACGAGATCCCCGGTCAGGATCGGCATGACACCGATCAGGATCAGCGGAATCATGGCCGAGATGCCGAGGATCTTGGTCGTGTTCGCCGAGCGCAGGATGCCCCCGTCCTGGATCAGCTTGACCGCAATCAGGATCACGGCGCCCAGGATGAACACCGCATTGATGCGCAGGCTCAAGCCAGCCCTGATCGCGCTCAGATCCAGCAGCGTGAGCTGCCAGGTGTTGATGGCCGCATCGGGCGCGAACAGGCCATTGAGAATATATCCGGCCGCGAGCCCGGAGCCGATCGCCTGCACCGGCGACCACGCGAACCAGTTGCACCAGACCGAGATCGGCGCAATCAGCTTGCCGTAGCGCACCCAGGCAATGGCGCCATAGACTGAAGTGCCACCGGACTTGTTGGGAAACAGACCCGCGATTTCGGCATAGGTGAACGACTGGATGAACCCCATGATGATCGAGGCCGTCCAGACCACCCAGGACAGATTGCCGACGATGGCCGCCACGGCGCCGATCGAGAACAGCACCAGCGGTGGTACACCGCTCGCGACCCAGAAGGCACCGGTCCAATCGATGCCGCGCTCGAGGCCGCCGGCGGCGGTGCTCGCGGCACCGCTGGCTGCACCGACTGCGCCCGCGACCGGCGCCTTGTCGGCCGCCGTGTTCACTGGTACTGCTCCTCGAGGGCGTCGGCCATCTCGAAGATATCGGCCACCACGCCATAACGCGCGATGCTGAAGATCGACGCCGCAGCGTCCGAGTTGATAGCGATGATGGTGCTGACATGCTTCATGCCGGCGAGGTGCTGGATGGCGCCCGAGATTCCCATCGCGATATAGAGCTTGCAGGCCGAGGCCGTCTTGCCCGACTGTCCGACCTGGCGGCTCTTCGGTAACCAGCCCGCATCGGCAATCGGCCGCGAACAACCGAGCGTCGCGCCGAGCTTGTCGGCGAGCTCGCGGAACTTCTGCACATTGGCTTCTTCACCGATGCCGCGGCCGATGGAGAGAATGAATTCGGCCGTGGTCATGTCGACGTCATCACCCGCGGGCGGCTCGATGAATTCGATACTGCGCACGCGCGATTTCACGGCCGGTGCCTTGAAACTCGACACCGCCGGGGACGCCGTGCCCTCGGGCGGCTTGTAGGCGCCGCCGCGCACCGCGAGCAGCACCACGGCCTTGCCCGGAAAATCGACTTCGATGTTGACCTTCTGGCCGTAGCCACCGCGTGTCGCCACCAGCCGATCGTCCAGATACTCGAAGCGGAATACATCGCTCGCAAACCCGCAGCCGGTTTTGGCTGCGAGCGCCGCGGCATATCCAAACGCGTCGATGCTGTGCGGCAGCAGCGCCAACGAGGGCTGACGTGCCTCGATCAGGGCCTTTGCGGCCGCTTCGATGATGTCCGGATCGAATTCGCGCGCCGGCACTTTGACCGTGACGATCTCATCGACGCCCGCGACGCTCGCGGCCGCGATCAGAGTCTCGGGCGATTCGGCGATCAGTGCCACGGCAACCTTATCGGTCCCGCGGCGTGCGCCCTGCGCCGCTGTGACGAGCTCGAGCGTGCCGGGCCGCAACTCGCCGCGCCGATGCTCGGCAATGATCAGCACGCCGCTCATGCGGCACCACCCGCGGCTTCGCGGATGATCTCGACCACGCGCCTGGCCTGCTCTTCAACGCTGCCTTCGATCATCTGCGCACGCCCCTTCTCCGGCACATACATGCGCCGCACGCGCGACAGCGAGCCGGCCTCGCCCACCGCACTCGCCGGCACCGACAGGTCGGCGAGCGACAGCACGTCGATGGGCTTGGCGGCCGCCTGCTTGATGGCGCGCAGCGAGGCGTAACGCGGCGTATTGATGCCGAGCTGAATCGTCAGCACGGCCGGCAGGTCAGTCTCCATCTCGTGCAGCAGCCCGCCTTCGAGCTCGCGGCGGAATCGGGCGGTGCGGGCACCGGGTGTGTAGGTCAGTTGCGTCAGCACGGCCGCATGCGGCCAGTCGAGCAGCGCGGCGGTCGCAATGCCGGTGGCTGCGAAGGCGTGATCCGAGGACTGTGTGCCCGCGAACAGCAGCTCCGGCGCTTCACGCCGGGCCACGGCCGCAATCACGCGCGCGATCGCGATCGGATCCGAATTCTCGATGGCGTCGTCCCAGACGCGAATGGCGCGATCGGCGCCCTTCGCCAGGCACTTACGCAGCGTCTCGTCGGCCTCTTCAGGTCCGATCGAGACCACGACCACCTCGACGGGGATGGCCGATGAGGCTTCCTTGATCCGCATCGCCTCCTCGAGCGAGAAGTCATCCCACTCATTGAGGTCGCGCAGCAGGAACTCCGCTTCGACATCCCTGCCATCGCCGCGGATCTCGAAGTCCTCATCGAGTGCCGCGACCTGTTTGACTGCGACCAGTATCTTCATTGGATCAGTGCCTCGCGCACCAGCTCGATCAGTTCGCGCACCACGAACTTGCCCTCGAGTCCCGAGGTCTTGAGCGCATCCTCGAACATGGTCAGGTCCTTCGGACAGCTGACCACGAACACCTGCAGGCCCTCGATCCTTGCGGCCTCGCGCATGCGATTCTGCGCGGGCTTCTCGGCGCCGACCGGATCGGGGATCCAGATGCGGCCGCCGCCGGCACCGCAGCAAAACGAATTCGAGCGGCAGCGCCCCATTTCGACCAGCTCGCAGCCGAGGCGCTTGAGGATCTCGCGCGGCGCCTCATAACCTTGGTTGAAACGGCCGAGATGACACGGGTCGTGAAAGGTCACGCGCAGATCGAGCTGCCGCGAGACGGACACGCAACCCTGCTGCATGAGCTTCAGCAGCAGCGTCGTGTAATGCTCGATCTCGTACTGGCCGCCAAAATCAGGGTATTCATTGCGGATCGTGTTATAGGAATGCGGGTCGGTGGTCACGATGCTGTTGAAAGTCGCACCCGAGAGCGTATTGATGTTGCCCTCGGCGAGCACCTCGTAGAGACCTTCCTCGCCGACGCGCCGCACATCGTTGCCGGCATTCGACTCGCCATCATAGAGAATGCCGAAATCGACGCCGGCGTCGTGCAGCAGGGTCGCGAACCCGGCCGTGACTTTCTGATTGCGCGGATCGAATGAGGCGTAGTCGCCGACGAACCAGAGCACGTCGACCGGCTCCTTGCGCGCATCCTTGACCGGAAAGCTCAAGGCCTTGGTCCACGCGGCGCGCTTGCGCCTGGATTCGCCGAATGAGTTGCCGGTTTTGTGGATGGTCTGCAGCGTCTTTCTGAGCTGCGGATCCATCTCGCCGTCCTCGACCAGCTTGCGGCGCATCTGCACGATGATCGGCACGTGCTCGATCGCCACCGGGCACACCTCGACGCAGGCCATGCAGGTGCGGCACGCCCACAGCGTCTCCATCGCCACCTGGCCGGGCGCCTTGCCGTGCACGTCGAGTTCGGCCTGCGCCGGCAGCTGCGCTGCACCGAGTGTCTTGTTGGCGAACTCGCGCAGTGACAGGATCACATCGCGCGGCGACAGCGGCGCGCCGACCGCGCGCGCCGGACAAGCCTCGTGGCAGCGGCCGCACTTGGTGCAGGCATCGAGGCTCAGCAGCTGCTTCCAGTTGAAATCGGTAATGAATTGCACGCCCGCGCGCGGCAGGTCCGCTGGCTCACGCGGCAGGCGCTGCGCGGCTTGCGGATCGCGGAACATCAGCGAGCCCATGGCCGTGAAGATGTGCTTGACCTTGGTGAACGGAATCAGCGCGATGAACAGCAGCGCCAGCATCCCATGGAACCACCACAGCTCCCGCCGCAGCACCCCCGCCGTCGCGGCAGACAAGCCGGCCGAGCGGTATGCCTCTGCCAGCGCGGCACCGACCGGCGACCACCAGCGTGTGTCCCAGACAGCGGGTCTGCCCTGGAGCCACACCAGGCGCAGCGCCTCGAGCACGTAACCGGTCGCGGCAATCGCGAGCAGCGTCCAGAGGAATGCCCAGTCCTCGCGCCGGTAATTGCTACGGTCGTAGTCCGGATCGGTCGGTGCGCGATCGGGACGTGCGTAGTCGAGCTTCGGCGGCTTGAGCCAGCCGCGCCGATACATCATATAGAGCAGGCCGCCGGCCAGCATGACACCGGCGACATCGAGCACCAGCGAGAACCATAGATAGAACTCACCGTGCCAGAAATGCACGCCGAACAGAGGACCGACGATGTCGTAGTCGAGCGTGATGATCGCTGTGCCCAAGAACAGCAGCACGAAGCCGTAGAAGATCAGCCGGTGGGCCTCGCCGGCCTTGCGATCCCGGCGATTGATCATGCGATGGCTGAGCAGGATCTCCAGCATCGATTCCAGGCGCGGCCACAGATTCAGCGGGATACCGGCGGGCGCGCCCCGCCGGTATTTGCGCACCTGCGCGTAGACCCCATAGAGGAACACCGCAATGGCCGCATAGCCGATGGCGTAAAACAGGCGTACCGCCGAGGGCGCGAAGTCCTCGAACAGTACGCGTGTTACAGCGTCGCTATCGGCCATGCCGAGCTATCAGCCCTGATACTCGATGTTGGGGTTGCCGTTGGGCATGTGCGGCACACCCCAGACCGCCACCTCACGCTTGTAGGGCTTCGGTTGCTGTGCGTTGGCCTCCTCGATCTCGCGCGCCAGCCGGTGGCCGCTGAAGGTCGCATCGGCAATCAGCCGCGGCGCTTCGGCATCGCCGATCACGTAGACGGCCTTGACGCCATTCTCGGCCCACTTAGGCTGCTCGGCCTTGAGCTGCCGATGCAGGCTGTCGTTCGAGTGCCGTCCGGTGACGAGTACCAGCGAATCAAATTCGATCCAGCGATGGGTCTTGTTGGCATCGCGCGGGAAATTGCCCGCGCCGCGAAAGGTGCGCTTCGAGCCATCACCGTAGATGTCGTAGATCTCGAGCTTGCCCGGCTCGATGCGCGAGCCGAAAGTGTTGTGCAGCTCCTTGATGTGCAGCTCGTGCAGGCGCCGCATCATGTTCGGATACTCGAGCGTGAAGTGCATGTAATTGGCCAGGTGCACGCCGGTCACGATCGTGACCTCGTGGCCTGCGATGGCCAGCTTCTCGGCCAGGCTCGGCCCCATGAAGTAGGTATCGGCATTGAGAATCACGACACGCTTGCCAATCTTCTTCTTGCCTTCGATCACCTGCTCGGGGGTGAGCTGATCGGGACGTCCGGCATCGGCGCCCGGAATCGGATCGTGCGACAGGCAGTTGGTACCGTCGCTGTTCCAGCTCGATCCGGTTGCAATCACGATCTTCTCGGCGCCGTAGGCCAGCGCCGCCGCTGCGCTCATCGGCTTCTGATTCAGCATCAGCTGGTTCTGCTTGTTCTTTTTAACCAGCTTGTTGATCTGCAGCTCACGGTAGTCGCGGTGATAACCCCACTCGCCCAGGCCCGGCAGCGTCGTCACCTGATTCAGGTGGCCGCCGACCTTGGCGGCGGTGTCGTAGAGATGCACGGTGTAGCCGCGCTCCATGAGCACGCGGGCGCACTCGGCGCCCGACGGACCCGCGCCCACGATCAGAACCGAATCGTCCGAGCCCTTCTTGGGGAATCTCTCCGGGTGCCAGCCGCGGCGATATTCCTCCCCCGCGGTTGCGTTCTGGGTGCAGATCATCGGCGGACCGCCGATCTCCCAGCGCGAGATGCAGACGTTGCAGCCGATGCAAACACGGATGTCGTCGTAGCGGCCTTCCTCGATCTTCTTCGGCAGCCACGGATCGGAGATCGACGGCCGGGCGGCGCCGATGATGTCGGCATAACCCTTGGTGACGATCTCGGTCATCTTCTCCGGATCGGTGAAGCGGCCGACGCCGAGCACCGGCTTGGTGACCACGGCCTTGATGATCCTGGTCCACGGCACCTGGTGGCCCTGCTGGTAGAAGCGCGACGGACCGGCGTCCTCGCCCCACTCGGCGATGTCGCCGATATCGATGTCCCAAAGATCGACCAGCGGATCGGCGAGTTTCGCGAACTCGACGCCGTCGCGCTCGGCCTCGACACCGGCATCGCCGTAGAGCGTGTCGACCGCGAAGCGCGTGGCGATGGCGCAGTCCTTGCCCACCGCCTTGCGTACCTTCTCCAGCGTTTCGAGCCAGAAGCGCGCGCGGTTCGCGAGTGAGCCGCCGTAGCTGTCGGTGCGTTTGTTGTAGTACTTCGACAGGAACTGCAGCGGCAGATAGGAGTGCGCGCCGTAGACATAGACGATGTCGAAGCCGGCATCGCGCGAGCGAATCGCGGCATCGACGTAGTACTGCTGCACCTGGGCGATGTCGTCGAGATCCATCTCCTTGCAGTAGGTCAGGGTCTCGAACTCGGAGGCGTACTGGCTGGGACCGCGTGGCGTGGCACGCGACTCCATGTTCGGCGCGTGCGAGGAGCCATACCAGAGCTCGACGCCAGCGAGCGAGTTGAAGGAATGGATGTGATCGGTCATCGCGCGCAAGTTTCGAACGTCGCCCGCATCCCAGATGCGCGCCGACAGGCGATGCGTGTCGTCCGACTCGGGATGAATCGAACAATATTCGGTGTTGATGCCGGCCCAGCCGCCCTCGGCCTTGATCGAGCGGTTCGCGGCCTGGAACCCGGGCCGATCCGAGCCGGCGCCGATGCAGTGAGGCACCTGGTAGAACCGGTTGCGCAAAGTCTTCGGCCCGATCTTGATCGGCTGAAACAGGATGTCGTGTTTGGGATCGCGCGCCATAAGCCATGCCCTCCGTCGTACCGTGTTTTTTAAAGATAGCCGTCGTTCAGATTCGTCAGCCGTTACATACCGGCGCCGCGGCCCGGTATCCACGAGGTGCCCGCCAATGGTACGCCGGCCATGGCTGCCGCTTCGATCGTGAGCGCCGCCAGGTCCTCGCGCTCGAGGTGATGCACGTCCTGCTTGCCGCAGGCACGCGCGATCATCGTGAGCTCCATGGTCAGGGTCTGCAGATAGTTGCGCACGCGTTTCGCGCCCACCGCGGGCTCGAGCCGCTGCTCGAGCACCGGATCCTGGGTCGTGACGCCGACCGGACAGCGGCCGGTCTGGCAATGATGACAGTAACCCGGCGCGGTGCCGAGTTTGTGATAGTCGGCCGTGGCCGAGAGAAGCTGACCGCGCTGCACGTAGCGGTCGGAGTTGCAGCCGAGCGCCACCAGCACGCCCTGCCCGATCGAGACGGCGTCGGCGCCGAGCGCCAGCGCCTTGGCCACGTCGGCGCCGGTGCGGATGCCGCCCGAGACGATCAGCTGCACTTCCTGCTTCTTGTTCAGATCCTCGAGCGCATCGACCGCCTGCCGCACCGCGGCCAGGGTTGGAATGCCGACGTGCTCGATGAAGGCCCATTGCGTGGCGGCCGTGCCGCCCTGCATGCCATCGACCACGACCACATCAGCGCCGGCGTGCACCGCGAGCTTGACGTCGTGGAACACGCGCGTCGCGCCGACCTTCACATAGATCGGCGTCTGCCAATCGGTGATCTCGCGCAGCTCCTTGATCTTGATGGCGAGGTCGTCCGGGCCGGTCCAGTCCGGGTGCCGGCAGGCCGAGCGCTGATCGATACCTTCGGGCAGGGTCCGCATGGCCGCAACGCGCGCACTGACTTTCTGTCCCAGCAGCATGCCGCCGCCGCCGGGCTTCGCGCCCTGGCCGATCACGACTTCGATCGCATCGGCCTTGCGCACATCGTCGGGATTAAAGCCGTAGCGCGACGGCAGGCATTGATAGACCAGGGTCTTCGATGATTGGCGCTCCTCCGATGTCATGCCGCCGTCACCGGTGGTGGTCGACGTGCCGAGCTCGGTCGCCGCGCGGCCGAGGGCCTCTTTGACGTTGGCCGAGAGCGCGCCGAAGCTCATGCCCGCGATCGTGATCGGCGTGCCGAGCTTGAGCGGTTTCTTTGCAAAGCGCGTCCCGAGCAGCGTGGTCGAGGAACATTTTTCGCGGTAGCCCTCGAGCGGGTAGCGCGACAGCGATGCGCCGAGGAACACCAGGTCATCGAAGTGCGGCAGATGGCGCTTGGCGCCGAGGCCGCGTATCTCGTAGAGGCCCGTGGCTGCGGCGCGCTGAATGTAGTGAATGATGTGCCGATCGAAACTCGCGCTCTCCTCGAGCTGCAAGTGTGGGACGGCGTCCGCGGGCAGTGTGGCCATGGCTGTCTCTCGGGTTCTGCGGGATGTCAATGGTGCGTGATGCCCGTGCGGGCGTTCAGTAGCTCTGTCCGGCGTCGGCGTTCCAGTGATAGAGCGTACGCGCCGAGGCCACACGCTTGAATTCGTTGCTCGGGTGCGAGAGCCCCGCCGCGGCCAGCAGCTCGCGCACGGCCGCATGATCGCGCTCGGCCATCGGCTCGACGCGCGCATCGGCACCGAGGGTTCGAATCCTGCCACGAACGTAAAGCACCGCTTCGTACAGCGAGTCGCCGAGACCGTCACCGGCATCGCCGCAGATCACCATGCGGCCCGCCTGTGCCATGAAGGCGGAAAAGCTACCGACTTCACCGCCGACCACGATGTCGGCGCCCTTGAGCGAGATGCCGCAGCGCAAACCGGCATCGCCGCGAATGACCAGCAGGCCGCCGTGCGCCGAGGCGCCGGCACCGCCGCTGGCGAAACCCGCGACTTCGACGCGCCCGGACATCATGTTCTCGGCTACACCCGGGCCGGCATTGCCGTGCACGAACACCGTGGCGGCCTTGTTCATGCCGGCGGCGAAGTAACCGGCGTGGCCGCCGATATCGACACGCACCGGGGCATTGAGACCGACCGCGAGACTGTGCGCGCCGTCGGGATTCTTGACCAGCACCGACTGCACGCCGGAGAGTTCGCCGTGCAGGAATTGATTGAGCTCGCGCACGCTCTGCCGCTCGAGATCGAACTCCACGCGCTGCGAGGTGGGCGCCATCACACTGACCATGAGTAGACCTCCGCCGGTTTGGGCTCGAACACGCTGGCGTGCTTGACACCCGGCAGGTGCGCCAGCGAGCGAAACTCGGAGGCGATGGCGACATAGGCATCGGTCTCGGCCACGACCGCCGGCTTGCACGCGAACGGGTCGCGCACCAGGGCTAACTTGTCCCGCGTGCCCATCAGGAAGGTGAAAAAGCCGTCGAAATCGCTGAAGGCGTGCTCGATCGCCTGCTCGAGCGACTCGCCGGAGCTCAGGCGCCAGTGCAGGTAGCGGCAGGCGCCTTCGGTGTCGCAATCGCTCTCGAACTGCTCGCCCAACTTCTCGAGCTTGCGCCGCAGGCTGCCCGGATTGGCGAGCGAGCCGTTGTGCACCAGGCACCAGTCCTCGCCGGCCGTGTAGGGATGCGCATTTTCGGTCGTGACCGCCGATTCGGTGGCCATGCGTGTGTGGCCAACCAGGTGCGTGCCGCTGAAGTGCCTGAAGCCGTAGCGCTCGGCGACTTCCGATGGCAGACCGATGTCCTTGTACAGATCGATGCTGCGGCCGGCGCTGAGCACGCGCACATCGGGGTAGTGGCTCGCGATCCACGCCCGCGCCGCGTGCAGATCGGTGCTCGTGGTCACGATGCAGTGATTGGCATTGATCTCGAGCCGGGCCTCACCGAGCTTCGCAATCCAGGCACCCTCGAAGGCGAGCCAGTCGAAGCCCGGTTGGGCGCAGTAGAGACTCAGCTTGCGTTTGTCGGCGGCGACCGCGTCGGCGAACACCGCCATGCCCGAGGAGTCGGGCCCACGCTCGGTCATGCCGATCAGCATCGGCACCATGAGCTCGCCGAGCCGCGGCCGCAGCGAGCGATCCTTGAGCAGCAATCCGACGATTCCGCACATGCGAGTCTCCCGGAACAATGTTTCTAGAACATTTCCAAATAGCGCTGCGATTCCCACTCGGAGACGTGGCGCGAGAATTCGATCCACTCCATGCGCTTGAGGCGGATGAATTCGGCCGCGAGGTCGAGTCCGATACCCTGCTGCACGATTTTGTCGGCCGCCAGCGCATCGATCGCCGCAGTCAACGACTGCGGCAACAGGCCGATGCCGCGCTTGCGGATTTCTTCGGGCGAGAGTTCGTACAGATTGATGTTGAGCGGATCGCCCGGATCGAGCTTGCGTTCGATGCCGTCGAGGCCGGCGGCCGCGAGCGCCGCAGTCGCCAGATATGGATTGGCCGCGCCGTCGGGCAGCCGAAACTCGATGCGGCCGTATGGCACGCGCACGCAGGCGGTGCGATTGTTGTCGCCGTAGGCGATATAGGCCGGCGCCCAGGTAGCGCCCGAGAGCGAGCGGCCCACGACCAGGCGCTTGTAGGAGTTCACGGTCGGCGCGCAGATCGCGGTCAGCGCCGGCGCATGCTCGAGCAGGCCGCCCAGGAACCAGTAGCCGAGCTGGCTCAGTCCCATGCCGCGCTGGTCGTTCTTGTCGTAGAACGCGTTCTTCTGATCCTTGGTACCGATCGACAGATGGAAGTGCGAGCCCGTGCCGGTGCGGTTCGAGAACGGCTTCGGCATGAAGGTGGCGATGGCGCCGTGCTCGCGCGCGATCTCGCTCGCGGCCATCTTGAAGAAGATCATGTTGTCGGCCGATTTGAGCGCATCGGCGTACGTGAAGTTGATCTCGAACTGGCCGTTGGCGTCCTCGTGATCGATCTGGTAAACATCGATGCCGACCGCACGCAGATGGCGCGAGAGATCATCGAGGATCGCGCTCACGCGCGAGAGCCCCTTGTAGTCGTAGCACGGCTTGTCCGAGGTATCGGTGGCATCGAACGGCGCCAAGGCGCCCTGCTCTGTGCGCTGCAGCAGCATGAATTCGGGCTCGATGCCCGTATAGAGCGTGAAGCCGAGGTCGCTGAACTTCTGCAGCGCGTTCTTGAGCGTCACGCGCGAGCAATAGGGATACGGCTTGCCGCGCACGTGACCGTCGCAGGCCATGCGCGCAAAGCCCGGCATCCACGGCACATCGCAGAGCGTGCTCGGATCGCCGACGCCCATGAAGTCCGGACCATGCGGGCCCATGCCTAGGCCCCAGACCGCGAAGCCTGCAAAGCCGGCGCCGTCGCCGATCACCATGTCGTAGTGCTCGACCGGCACGGCTTTGGCCTTGGCAGCGCCGTGGATATCGACGAACTGCGCCAGCACGTAGCGTGTCTGGTGCTCTTCAAACCACTGCTTCGCCTGCTCCGGTGTCATCGATCACTCCCCTAAGCTGACGCCGCCGGCCTCACGGCCCACCTCGAGCAGCGTGTTCCAGAAATAATTCCCATAACTCGGCTCGCACCACACGGTCACGGCCGAACCGCTCTTCAGGCGCCGCGGCCAGGCCAGGACGCCGACCCCGATCATCGAAGTCAGCAGCACCGGCCCCTCGTCGTTGCCGGTGCCTCCATCGTCGTCGGCCGATTCGAGCAGCGGCGCAAAATCGACGCTGCAGATCTGCCTCAGCAGTGCATTCAATCCCGTGCCGCTCAAAGTCATGACCGTGTCCTGCCGTGCGACTGCATAGACGTCGCGCGGCTGCGCGCGCTCGTTCAATTGCAGACGCGAGCTGCGGACGCGGGCAGCGCCGCCCGCCGCAGCCACGGCCTCGATCAGGAACTCCGAGGTCGCGAGGCGTGCCACGAGCACACCGTCGCCGTCGAGCAGCGCGCTGTTGGGGGCCGCCGGAATGCGGTAGCCGCGACTGCGCAGCCAGGTCTCGGCGCCGGGTCCCTTGCAGCCGCAGCGCGGCCGCGCCGAACAGTCCTCGAAATGCAGCGGGGCAAAATCGACTACGGCGGCGCTCATGCGGGATCCACCCCGCGCTGGCGCTCGCCGGCGGCATCATAGAACGGCGGACGCGCAATCTCAGCCTCAATCACCTCGCCGCCGTCGCCGCGGATGCGCAGGCGCTTGGCCGCGGCGATCTTCGGCGTCACCAGCGCAAGGCCGATGCAGCGCGACAGGGTCGGCGAGAAGCCGACGCTGGTGACGCGGCCGGCGAGGTCGGTGTCGTCGAGCACCAGGTGGCATTCCCTGGGTCTACGCGGCGCGTCGGGCCGCAGTGCAAAACCGATCAACCGCTGGCGTCGCGGCTGGCGCTCGAGGATTCTGAGGCTGCGCTGGCCGATGAAGAACGGCTTGTCCATCTTCAGCGCCCAGCCGGCGTCGATCTCGAGCGCGTTGGTCAGCCCATCGGTGTCCTGGCCCACGATCAGGTGGCCCTTTTCGAGCCGCAGCATGCGCTGCGCCTCGACGCCGAATGGGCGAATGGCGTAGCGCTCGCCGGCGCCGAACAGTGCGCGCCAGAGGTCCAGGACCTTGCCCGCCTCACAGTGAATTTCGTAGCCGAGTTCGCCGACGAAGCCGACCCGCGTGATGCGGCACGGCGCGCCGGCCACTTCCGCCTCGCGCAGCGCCAGGTACGGAAACGCGGCATCGCTCAGGTCGAGCGAGGTGTGCTGCCGGAGCAGCACGCGTGCCGCGGGTCCCGCGAGATTGAAGGCGCCGAAGTGACCGGTCAGGTTCACCAGACCCACTGACAGACCCCACCAGGTTGCGAGCCGGCCGAACTCGCGGAACAGCGTCGCCGAGTTGCCCGTGGTGGTGGTGAAGTAGAAGGATTCCAGCCCGAGCCGTCCGACCACGCCGTCGTCGATGATCACGCCGGCTTCATCGAGCATCAGCGCGTAGCGCGTCATGCCGATCTTGAGATTGGAAAAGCGGCCGGCGTAGACCCGGTCGAGGAATTCGGCCGCATCGGGGCCATGCACCTCGACCTTGCCGAGCGTGCCGACATCGATCAGTCCGACGCGGGTGCGCACCGCAGCGACTTCCTCGGCGATTGCCTGTTCGCGCGAGCGACCCGCGACCGCGTAATACTCGGGGCGCCGCCAGTTGCCGGCCGGCATCCAGACCGCTCCGCGCGCCGCATGCTCGGCATCGAGCGGTGTGCGGCGCTCGGGCGTGAAGCCGCGACCGGCCAGGTGCGACAGCGGCACGGGATAGAACATCGGCCGCGCCGTCGTCGTGCCGAGATACTCGATCGGCTCGCCGCGCACGCGCGCCAGGATGCGCAGCGCATTCATGTGCGAGTGCTTGCCCTGGCTCGGTCCCATGCCGATGGTGGAGAAACGCTTGAGCAGCTCGCTGCTGTCGAAACCTTCCTGGCAGGCGTTCTCGATGTCGCGAATCTGCAAGTCCTCATCGAAATCGACGAATTCCTTGCCCTTGGGATGCGCAAAGATCGGATAGGCGTGCGTCGGGCACTCATCGGCGAGCGGCGCCGGCGCGCGCGATCGCGCATCCCGTTGGGACAGCTCGCTGGCCGCGCAGGCACCGGCATCCTCGCCATCGGCGATGCGCTCCGAGAGCCCGAAGACGCCGTTGACCTTGCCGCAGGCGTAGAGCCCGCAAGGCAGCTCGTGCGGCACGAATTGACCGAGCGCGTCAGCCCAAGCGACCTGCGCACGCGCTTGATGCAACAGTGCATTCGCAGGCGCAAACCCGACACTCATCCAGAGGCCGTCGATCATGAGCTGGCCGCGCCCGCGCGCGCCGCCGGTGGCACGGCCGTCGGCGCCGGCCGCGTAGGCATACTCGAAACGCCCCACCTGTGAGCCCACCTGCGCGCTCGCTTCGATCGGCTCGACACCGAACTGCAGCGTCACGCCGCGCCGCGCGAGCTCCTCAGCCGCCACGCGCGAGCGCGGGGTCAGGCTGGTGCGAAGATCCAGCACCGCCGCGATCTCGACGCCCACTCTAAGCGCATCGAGCGCGGCCGCATAACCCTCCGCATTGGCCGTCAGCACGGCGACGCGGCGCGAGGTCACGACGGCGTGGCGATAGAGCAGGCGCTGTGCGGCGCTCGCGAGCATCACGCCCGGCAGATCGTTGCCGCGAAACACGGCCGGCTGCTCCCACGCGCCTTGCGCGATGACGACGCTGCGTGCGCGCACTTTCACCATGCACTCGCGCGTCACGAGCGGTACCCAGTGATCGGTGTAGTAGCCGGCGGCGTAGGCCCCGGTCAGGAGGCGGATACGAGCGTGCGCCCGCACGCGCTCGATCAGTTCAGCGGTCCGCTCGGCGCCTTGCGTTTCACCGCCGCGCGCGTACAGGCCGCTGCCGCCGAGCCCCTGATTCTCATCGACCAGCAGCACCGCGGCGCCGCGCGCAGCCGCGGCGAGTGCGGCCGCGAGGCCGGAAGGACCGGCGCCGATCACGAGCACGTCGCAGAAATCGTAGCGCTTGGGCGTGATCACGCGGGACGCCGCCAGATCGACACTGCCGAGACCGCTCAGGGTACGGAACATGCGCTCCCAGCGCGGGAACCAGCGCTTGCTGTAAAAAGCCTTGTAGTAGAAGCCTACCGGCAGGAACGGCGTCAGATGATTGAGCATCGCGAGCCGATCGGAGCGCAAGCCGCCGCGCGTATTGACTGCGCGGACGTCCCAGCCGGACTGCACCGGCACCACGTCGGCGCGTACGTTCGGCATGCTGCGCTGTGCCGCGCGCACCTGCACCAGTGCGTTGACGTCGTGATTGGCCACGCTCAGCAGACCGCGCGGACGGTGATACTTGAACGAGCGGCCGAACACCGTGACGCCGCTGGCCGCGAGCGCGGAGCTGATCGTGTCGCCCTCGTAGCCCGAGCAGCGTTCGCCCTCGAAATTGAAGACGACCGCGCGGTTGCGGTCGATCAGCTCGCCGGCAACGTGCGGCAGGCGGCTCATGGCGCCGCCTTGTAAAGGTAGGTGCGGAGGGTCGTGTCGCTGGCCGTGTCGCGCTCGGCGATGAACCAGACGCCGCTCGGCGTGTGGCACCACCACTCCCGCTTTACGCCCGGGAGCGAATTGCGATTGAAGACGTAGTCGGCCCAGGCCGCATCGTCGGCGCTGTCCGGGTCCGGCTGCGCGCGCAGCTCACCGGCGCAAGTGAATTCGCTGATGGCGCGCGGACCGTTGATGGGACAGGTCATGAGTTTCATGGGCTGCCGCGGCTCGCTCAGTGGCCGACCGAGGCTGCGCCCTTTTCGCCCGTGAGGCGGTAGCGCGCGAAGCGATCGAAACCGAAGCCATGAATCAGCGGATGCGCCTGATCACGCGCCACCGTGTAGCTCATGGTCTTGCCGCACACGGGCGTGGCCTTGAAACCCCAGGTGCCCCAGCCCGAGTCGAGATAGAACCCCTGCACCGGCGTCAGGCCCATGATCGGCGCGAAGTCCGGCGTCATGTCGGCCATGCCGGCCCACTGGCGGTTGATCTTGATGTCGGACAGGAACGGGAACAGCTCGAGCATGTGCGCCGCGAGCGCCTCGGTGAAATCGAGCGTCGAGCGTGTGGAATGCAGCTCGTAGGGATCGAGCGAAGCGCCCATGACGAGCTCGCCGCGCGCGCTCTGGCTCACGTACACATGCAGCGAGGCCGAGACGATGATCGGGTCGAGCCAGGGCTTGAGCGGCTCGGATACCATGGCCTGCAGCGGATGCACCGTGATCGGCGAGCGCAGCGAGACCATATCGAGGAGCCGCGGCGTGCTGCCCGCGACCGCGCACAGCACCTTGCGCGTGGCGATGCGGCCGCGGCTGGTGAGCACTCCGGCGACGCGGGCACCTGCGCCCGTGTCCTCGAGCTCGATGCCGAGCACCTCGGTGTTCTGATGAATCTCGGCCCCGCGGCGGTCGGCGCCGCGGCCATAGCCCCAGGCCACGGCATCGTGGCGCGCGATCGCGCCCGGCGCGTGATAGAGCGCACCGAGTATCGGCGCGTGCCCGGCGCAGTCGATGTCCATGCTCGGGATGGCCTCGTGCACGGCCTGGCGGTCGACCACCTCGCTGTCGACGCCGTAGTGCTTGTTGACCTCGGCGCGCCAGCGCATGGTGCGCAGGGATGCATCGGTGTGCGCCAAGGTGAAATGCCCGCGCGTCGAGTAGAACAGGTTGAGGTCAAAATCCTCCGACAGGTTCTGCCATAGCCGCACGCTCTCGTCGTAGAACTGCACGCCCTCGGGAGTCAGGTAGTTGGAGCGGATGATGGTGGTGTTGCGGCCGGTGTTGCCGCCGCCCAGATAACCCTTGTCGAGCACGGCTATGTTGCGAATACCATGGTCCCGCGTCAGATAATAGGCGGCGGCCAGGCCGTGGCCACCCGCGCCGATGATCACGACGTCGTAGCTCGACTTGAGCCGGTCGTGGCGCGTGAACATGCGCGGCTCGGGATGCCGGCGCGATAAGGCGAATTTGAGCAGACGCGCTGGCATGGTCTAAGGAGTGCGTGGCGGCATGATGAAATGTGGCGATCCCATACGGCTCCGCGTGTGTCGCCCTTTGTTGTTACTATACGGTTTACTGTCACGCAAGTCCATTGCATGGTAAGCACACTGGACCTGCCGGAGGATCGCGCCCTTGGCTAGCCGTGCCCGCCCCCCGAGCCATCGAAACAAGGCAAACACAAGCTTCGCCGAGCGGCCCCTGGTCAATCGCTCCGAGGTGTCCGCGCTCATCGGCCATGTGGCGCGCCGCATCCGCGTAGAGCTCGACCTGACGCTCGCCAATGTTGCGCAGCACGCCGGCATCAGTCCCGGCATGCTGAGCCGGCTCGAGACCGGCCACGTCAATCCGAGCCTGGAGACCATCGTAGCGCTGGCCGAGGCGCTCGGCGTACGCCCGGCGTTGCTGCTGCAGGAAGTCGGCGAGTACGAGGGCGGCGCGCAGCACGTGCCCGAGGGCGGGGGGCTCGAAGTGGTGCGCCGGGGCACCAAACGGGGGCACACCTACCACCTGCTGGCCGCTCAGCGCGGACCGGTCAAGGTGTTCGAGCCGTTCCTGGTGACCTTGACGGACAAGAGCGAGGTGTTCCCGGGCTTCCAGCACGCTGGCACTGAGTTCATATACATATTGTCGGGGGAGATCCGCTACCGCCACGGCAAGAGCAGCCACCTGCTCAAGGCCGGCGATTCGCTGACGTTTCGCGGCGATATCGCGCATGGGCCGGAACGGCTGGTCAAGGTGCCGATCCGCATGCTCTCGATTATCATCTACGGCGGCGCGAGCAGCGAATAACTAGAGATTGACCCGGCGCTGCCGCCCCACGAAGGATCCGACGATGAACGACAAACAAACGGCCGAGGCACGCGCCGTACAGGACGCGGACGTTGCACAGCTGAAGGCACTCGGCTACTCGTCCAATTTCGATCGCACCATGACCGAGCTCGAGAACTTCTCGCTCGGCTTTACCTATCTATCACCGGTGGTCGGTGTCTACACGCTGTTTGCCTCGGCCCTGGCCGCAGGCGGTCCGCCGATGTTCTGGTCCTATGTCGTAGTCGGCATCGGCCAGATGTTCGTCTGTCTGGTCTTCGGCGAAGTCGTGTCGCAGTTTCCGATCTCCGGTGGCCTGTATCCGTGGGCACGGCGGCTGGTCGGCAAGCGCTGGGCCTGGATGGCGGGCTGGATCTATGGCTTTGCGCTATACGTATCGATCTCGGCGGTCGCGACCGGCGGGTCACCGTTCTTTGCGCAGCTGCTCGGCTTCGAGCCCCAACCCGCGATCACGACCACGATCGCGATCGTCATGATCATGATCTCGACCGCCCTCAACGTCAGCGGCACGCGGCTGCTGGCGCGTGTCGCGATGTTCGGGTTCATCTGCGAACTCATCGGCGCGATCGCCGTCGGCTGCTTCCTGCTGATTTTTGCGCGACATCACCCGCTCAGCACTCTGTGGAATTCATTCGGCGTCGATGCCGCCCACGGCGGCCATTATCTGCCGGCTTTCCTGGCCTCGGCGCTGGCAGCGCTGTTCTGCTACTACGGTTTCGAAGCCTGCGGCGATGTGGCCGAGGAAACGCCGAACGCGAGCCGCATGATTCCGAAGGCGATGCGCATGACCATTTACGTCGGCGGCGCGGCCTCGATGTGGGTCTGCCTGGCGCTGATTCTTGCAGTGCCCGACATGCAGGCCGTGATCTCGGGCAAGGACACCGATCCGGTCGCGACCATTCTGCGCAGCGCCATGGGCGAGTTGGGCTTTCGCGCCGTGATCGCGGTGGTGCTGGTGTCGTTCAT
>DASYNV010000099.1:0-2256 GCA_036008365.1 Steroidobacteraceae bacterium
ACGATTCTCGCCGTGACCGTGTACACGCACCTCGGAATGGTGCCGCTGGCGGTGGTCATGATCGTGAGCGTACTGCTGTTCGTCGGCGTGTCCTCGCGCATGATCACCTCCTCCGCGCTGATCTCGGCGGTGCCCAAAGCGGCGGACCGCGGCTCGTACATGGCCGTCAGTTCATCGCTGCAGCAGTTCTCCGGCGGCATCGCGGCCGCGGTCGGCGGCCTGATCGTGGTGCAGCGCGCGGACGGCGCGCTCGAGCACTTCGAAGTGCTCGGCTACCTGTTGACGCTCACGACACTGGTGTCGCTTGGGATGATGTACCTGATCCAGCGGCGCATCGAAGGACAGGCAGCGCTCAGCGCGGCTGGCGGCGAAAAAGGCCTGGAAACTCCGCCGCCGGTACCGGCCGACTGATCAGAAAACCCTGCACCAGGTTGGGCTCAACTGACTGGCGCGTCTCGCAATTCAATCCAGCACGCGAACATGGCCTGCCCACCGAGTTCGATCGGCGGCCCGGCGCGCCGGGCCCTGATCTTCAGCCGCCGCACCAGGCGTTCGATGCCGAGTGGCGATACCGTGATCAGCCGCTCGGCCCCGAGACGCACAGCGCACTGCATCGCTTCGTGCATGAGCTGCGCGGTGGCGGAACTCGAAAACTGCGCCCATGGGCCCGCGCGCGGGCGGGCGAAATCCAGTGCGGCAAAACGCGACAGCTCCCAGACGCTCGGGTCGCACGGCGCGGCGGCGCCATGCAGCAGCTGCGGGAACACCTCGTTCAGCAGATAGGGTTGCGTGGTCGGCAGCAGCCGCGCACAGCCGGCGATGCCCTGCTGCTCATCTTCGAGCGCGACGTACACGGTATCGCCGCGATCGAAGCGATCGTGCTCATAGCCCTGCTCGGACTGCAGCGGCCAGCCGAGCTGCTCGACGAACACGCGATGGCGGTAGTGCCACAACCGTCGCACAAACTCATCCGGAAGTCCGGACGAGGCGCCGCAAATGACACGCATGGGGCCGTGATCTAGCGCATTACCCGATGGCGCGAAACTGTCATTTCTGACAGGTTCGCTGCACCGCCTGCGACCAGCCGCTGAGCTGCTGCTGCGACCAATCGCGGCTGCGCTCGGGCTCGAAGCGCCGATCGACGCGCCAGTTGGCGGTGACTTCCTCTTCGGATTGCCAGAACCCGACGCCGAGCCCGGCGAGGTAGGCCGCCCCGAGTGCCGTGGTCTCGGTGACCACCGGCCGCACCACCGGCGCGCCGAGCAGATCGGCCTGAAACTGCATCAGCAGGTTGTTGGCGCTCGCGCCGCCGTCCACGCGCAGCTCGATCACGGACTGCTGCGCATCGCGCGCCATCGCGCTGAGCACGTCGCAGCTCTGGAAGGCGATCGCTTCGAGCGCCGCGCGCGCCAGATGGGCGCGGTTGACGCCGCGCGTGAGCCCCAGGATCGCGCCGCGCGCTTCCGGGTCCCAGTACGGCGCGCCCAGGCCCGTAAAGGCCGGAACGAAATGAACCCCGGCGGTATCGGACACGCTGGCCGCGAGCGCCTCAACCGCCGCGGCCGTGCCGATCAGTCCGAGACCGTCGCGCAGCCACTGCACCACAGCGCCGGCCACGAACACGCTGCCTTCGAGCGCGTAGACGCGCCGATCGTCGCGCTGCCAACCGATGGTCGAGATGAGCCGATGGCGGGAGTAAGTGGGGGCGGCGCCGGTGTTCATGAGGACGAAGCAGCCGGTGCCGTAGGTGTTCTTGGCCGTACCGCGCACGAAGCAGGCCTGCCCGAACAGCGCCGCCTGCTGATCGCCAATGATGCCTGCGATCGGGACTCGCCAGCCGCCGAGTTCGGCCTGAGGCGCCTCGCGCGCCGACAGCGAGGAGGCGAGCAGCTTGGGCAGGCAGGCGGGCGGAATGTTGAACAGATCCAGCATCGGCTCGGACCAGCGCGCCGATTCTAGCTCGAGCAGCAGCGTCCGGCTGGCATTGCTTACGTCTGTGACGTGCGCGCGATGACCGGTCAGATTGAAAATCAGCCAGCTGTCGATGGTGCCGAAGGCGAGCTCGCCGCGCTCGGCACGCGCCCGCGCGCGCGGTATCTCATCGAGCAGCCAGCTCAGCTTGGAGGCAGAAAAATACGGATCGAGCCGCAGCCCGGTGTGGCGTTCGACGGCCGGCTCGTGGCCCTGCGCCTGCAGCTGCTCGCATTGAGGCGCGGTGCGCCGGTCCTGCCACACGATCGCGCGTGCGATCGGAGC
>DASYNV010000100.1:0-5971 GCA_036008365.1 Steroidobacteraceae bacterium
CCATATTTCCGGGTGTCCTCATGTTTGTGAGGTGGGTGTGGGTAGGCTACTCGCGTCGACTAATACCGATTACACACCAAAATTCCGGGGCCTATGTGAGCGCTGAGCGCTCACTAACCGCTGAGATACTTTTTGGCGCGCAGCCATGCGAGGTGGCGTCGAATGGTGCTGGCCGACAGCTTTCCCTCGCACAAATGTGAAAGCCTTTTTATCGTCAGCCGCGGCTCGGCCTGGCTGCGCAATGTATGCATATCAAAAATTCGCATGCGCCAATCGTGAGCCTCCTGCTGCTTCTGACGATTCATGAGAATGCGCGGCGCCGCTGCGTACGATTACGATGCCGCCGGATCGCCCTGCACCGCCCTCATTTGCGCGCCGGCTCTTCGAGCTTTGCGATGATGCCCAGGCACCAGGCGTTCAGCAGTTCCGCCGAATCTGCGCGCTGATCAATCGTGTACTCAGCGATTTGAGTGCGCAGATGATTGCGGTCGGTGCCTCGAAAGTTGACCGTCTGCTCAAAAGCCGGGCGCGAGAATTTCACCTGGCCGAGATGCACGTAGGTCAGCGCAGCAGTCGCACGATCGGCGAGATCTAGCTTTGTCAGGGACTCGGGCAGCTCGTGGACCGGATAGTCGGTTTTACCGCCCTCCAGAAGAACGGTTTTCCCGAGACCGCGCGGCTCGACCAATAAGATGGGTTCGTGAAAAACCTTGTGCGCGGTGCGCAGTGTCTTGAGCCGCGAGAACACGCTGGGGATGTAGTGCGGCAACGCACCTTCAATGGGATGTAAATCCCAGTCAACGATGAGAAGCGCCGGCAAGTTTTGATCCGGAAAAGTGGTCCCAAAAATGACCGTGCCGAGTGCACCGCGCACTGCAGAGGCCGCGGCGACGGCGAACAGGAGGTCGAACACTTCCGGAAGTTCGATAGGCGCGTGATCGCCAACGAGGCGCATGGATTCTCGATTCTCATCTTTCATGGGGGTTGACTCCTAGGCTGTGCTGACCAGTAGCGATGACTCGGGGAAAAAACTGCCGACCATTGAGGGCGCGAAGGCCATGCAGACCGCATCGGCCAGATTCGGCGACTTAAACCCTGCGGGCGCCTTGTCAATGACGATCTTGCCGGCACCGTTGATCGAATACGTCGGCTGCGCGAGCTCCTGCAGCAGCTCGGGCAGTCCCTCAAGCTCGGGGGCAATTGAGATCAGTTGGTCCGGATCGAATTGGCCGCCGTCGATAATCGCGCGATGCGTCGCCTGGAAGCGGGCCCGCAGACTCCACCAGGCCTGTGCCTTGAGGTTCGCGAAAAAGTCCTTGTTCTTGCGACCGGGCACCATCTCACCATCCGGATCGATCGGTGCGGCGCTCCCTCGATAGGCCACATCATCGATCCAGCGCAACCCCCGCTGCGTCTTGCGCCGCTCGTTGATCACGCGCGCATCTCCTCGCACGCTGGCGCCCAGGCCATCGCTGTCGTACCAAACAGAGCGGTAGCCGAGCTGATCGCAGTGAATGAAGGTCATCTCGACGCTGGCGAAGATGTCACGATTCGCGCCGCTCCAGGACTTCAGGAATTCCAGCTCCTGGCCGTAGCGCGCCGCAAAGGCATTGCGGTCTCGCCCCTCATCGGCCACATCGAGGGCCGCACGGCGATCGCCCGATGGCTTGATGCCAAGCCGCTCAAGTGCCCCGACCGCGCTCTGCGCCCAGGCCATCGGAATCAGCGCGCCCTCGGTCGATGCCCGGTAGTCGATATCTATCTCACTCGCGAGCGTGACCGGGTCAAGCCGACGCTTCTGGTCCTCGTACCATTCTTCGCCCTTGCGTGGATCGTCGCGCCAGCTGAAGGTGAACACCTTGACGCGCCCGCTGTGTCGCTTTTGCGCAAAGGGATTGCTGAACCCCGAGACCGAGCTGATATCGACGCGGCAGTCGGTATTGCTGGCGAGCGAGGCCTCGATCAGGTGCGGCCGCTCGAGGTGCGCGGCCTCATCGACGAAGTAGATTGAGGAGCGGCCGCCGCGGCCGATGCCATCGCCTGCCTCGCCGACGATCGCGCTGCCTGTCTCCGGGAACTGGATGCGCATGTGCGCTGTGTGGCGTGTCTCATCCCATGCGCCTCGGAACTCGGGCGGCAGATGCTTCAGGAACGTGCGCGCTTTCCAGAAGAGACAGTCCGGATCGCCCGTGCGGTCGAGCTTGTCCTCCTTCGCTGAGCCGACGCCAATCACCATGCCGCGGTTGAAGAGGCACAGAGATGCGGCCAGCGCCATCGCGAGCCAGCTGATGCCACAGTCGCGAGACTTCTCCGTGAGCCCCGCCTCCTTGGCGCGCGCGAGCTCAAGTACCCAGTCGACCCATGCGCGCTGCTTCGGGAACAGCAGGAACGGCATCAGGACCTCGCGTGGCGGATGCAGCAGCGCCAGGCGCGGGTCGGCCGTCACGCCAAAGTCATTGACGAAGTCGGCCAGGTGATTGGCGTACCAGGCATTCAGGCCGGGCAGCATGTCGGGTCGCGCTCGGATGCGTGCGAGACGCGCCGCGCGCTCGGCGTATGTCGGCCGGTAGTTCGGATTGCGCCAGTCGAAGGCGTGCGGCTGAAGGGGTGGCGCTGCGCTCATGCGGCGCTCCCCGTTGCGAGCAGGCGCAGGACTTCAGAGGGCTGAATCTGGAGCGCGCCGGCGATATCGTGTGTGGTCAACCCTGCGGCACTCAGCCGGCGGATCTCCGCGGCGAGCCGGGCTGGGTCTGTGGGTCGGTGACGCGTGCGCTCGGCCTCCCCGGCGGCGGTGACGAGCCGATCCCGGTAGGCGCTCATGTGGCCACCCGCACAGACTTGACATAGTGCACAATTTGCACTAGTGCATGTCCTGCACTAGGATAGGCCATGCCAACGGTGATGCGCTTCAGTCGTTGCCGAATCGAGATGTACTTCGATGACCATCCGCCGCCGCATTTCCATGTGATCACGCGGGACAACGAGAGAGTCACGATTCGGATCAGTACGCTTGAGGTCTGGGCCGGTGAAGCGGACTCGCGGGACATCGAAGAGGCGCTAGTTTGGGCCGCAGCGAATCGACAAGTGCTCGAGGACCGCTGGATGCAGTATTCCGAGGAGGAGTGAGCGCTATGGCAGAGATTCGAATCGCAGGTGTCGAGGCCATCGGCAAGCACACGCTCCGCGTGCAATGGGCTAGCGAAAAGACGACTGTCATCGATTTGAGCGAGCCGATCGCCCGATTGAAGGGGCTGCGGCCGCTTCGCGATGCCGCAGTCTTCGCGCGCGCGGCCGTTGGCGAGGGGGGTCACAGCGTCGTGTGGCCCGATGAGCGCGACATGGGTGCCGATCGCCTGTGGGAGATGGCCCTCGAGCAGAATGGCCGAGCGGATGCCGCGCAGTTCATCCGCTGGCGCTGGAAAAATAATCTCAGCCTGACGGCCGCCGCTGAAGCACTCGGTATCTCGCGCCGACAGGTGGCCTACTACGCGAGCGGAGATGAGGCTGTGCCGCGCTACATCCTGCTGGCGTGCAAGGGCTGGGAAGCTGGCAGGCGCGCTGCCTAGCCGCCTAAGCGGCGAGCACCCGCTGGACGGTGCTGACGCCGCATTCGAGCGTGCGGGCGATCTTGAGCTTGCCCATGCCTTCCGCGCGCAGCTCGCGGATGCGCTGCTCGGTGCGAGAGCCGACCGGCCTGCGGCCCAGCTGCTTACCCTTGGCCTTGGCGCGTGCGAGGCCCGAGTGGATGCGCTCGCGGATGATCTCGCGCTCGAGCTCGGCGAACACGCTGCACATGCCGAGCATGGCGCGCCCGGTCGGCGTCTCGCTGTCGATGCCCTGCTTGAGCAGGAACAGGCCGACGCCGGCGCCGCGCAGATCCTCCACGAACTGCGCCAGGTGCAGCACCGAGCGGCCCAAGCGGTCGACCGACCAGGCCGCGACGATATCGAACTTGCCGGCGACCGAGTCCTTGCACATGCGATCGAACGCAGGGCGCTGCTCGCGGCGCTTGGCGCCTGACACGCCGTTGTCCGAATACAGCTCGATGACCGTCCATCCGCGCTGCTCAGCGGCTGCAGCAAGCTCGCGGCGCTGATTCTCGACCGTCTGCGAGCCAGTGCTGACCCGAAGGTAGAAGGCGACTCGTTTGCCCTTGCCCATGTCGACCTCGTCGGTGATTTCCTGCATGGACGATACCTCTCAGTTATACGGAAATCAACTGTATTCGTATGCTCGAAAGCGGCTAGTCTAAGCTTCTGAAAGCATAGAAGCCGATGGCCTACATTTCTATATGGTTTTCCGTATAGGCTCATGACTGGCCCTCGGTCTTCGGCGCTTCGATTGTGCGGAAGGCCTCGTGCCGCTCGTCGGCTTCGATCAGGCCCTCGCTCATCATGCGATAGGCCTCGGCGGGCGTCAGGGTGCCGGGCTGCTGCCCGTTGAAGTTCAACGAGACCAGGGGAGCGAGCGGCTGGCCATCGCGGCCGGCGAGTTCCTGAACCAATGCAGGTCGACCGCTGCCGACCGCGATCAAATCCATTGCGGCGCGACGCCTCTCAGACCAGGGCGCTTTCGGATTCTGCGCGATATCGGCGAGCACCTTGCACATGGCCATGTCGTATTTGCGCGCGTGTCGGCGCACCCGCGGTTCGGCCTTCGGTCGGCCGGAAGGATTGCGGCTCTGACCTGGCTTCCACGGACGCAGGCCGGAGTATTTTCTCGGCGGGGGTGGCTTGCTCGCGGGCGCCGAGGTAGGGTTTTCTGATCCCGGTACAGAATCCAGTGTTTCGCCCGCCACGTCAGGGGACTCCGTCACTCCCTGCCTCCTGCCACCACCCTGAGAGTGGGCCCCTCTGGGATAGATATAGAAGGCGCACCACCCGTGGTGCCGATAGAGGGGCTTGACTGGTCCCTCTGTGGTGCCGATATCGCATTTGTCTGGTCCCCCTGTGGTGCCGTACTGGTCCCTCTGTGGTGCTGATGAATTTCCGCGCTCTGGTCCCTCTGTGGTGCCGATGGCCAAGTGGCCCATGTGTTCTTGGCAACCATGGTCGGGCCGGAGTCGATCTTTCCGTTGAGGTCATCGATGGGCATCCAGCCGACCGCGTAGAGCGATGGTCCCAATGGTCGCTTGCCGCCCTGTCGGGTCTTCTCGATCAGCCCACGCTCGAGCAGGAGCGCCAGCGCATCGATCAGCTGCTTTTTCGAGTTGATGCCGAAAGGCCGGGCCGTGGCCCAGGTGAGCGCCAGATCGCCGTTGTTCTTGCCTCGGAACTGCGCAGCGATTGCGAGTAGAACGCGGCAGGCCGAGGCCGGCAGCGTGTTGCAGGCCTGACTTGTGAGCACCTCAACCGGGACCATGGCGTAGTGCTTCCCCGACAGTCGGCGCTTGGGGTGACGGCGGGTCATGGGCCGGCGGCCTCAGAGATCATCAGCGCCGTTCCGGCGCGCCTTGACACGCTGTTGCAGGTATTGCGCTCTGGCGCCGGGCTCAAGCGGTGTCACGCGAGACTGGGCGCCCTGGAAGCGCCACAGACACTCGCCGCGCTCACCGTTGCGGTTCTTCGCGATGGCGCACTCCAGCACGTACGGCATGCCGAAGTTCGCGTCGTAGTAGCCCTCGCTGTAGAGCAAACCGACGATATCGGCGGCCTCCTCGATGGCACCGCTGTCGCGCAGATCCGAGACGTGCGGCCGTTTATGCTCGCGGGCCTCGACGCCGCGGTTCAACTGCGCCAGCACGATGATCGGCACGGCCAGGTCCTTGGCGAGCGCCTTGAGTCCGTACGCGACGTCGCGCAATTGTTCGTATCGGTTGCCGCCGTTGCCGCACACCAGTTGCACGTAATCGATCATCACCAGACCGAGCCGATGGTGAGCGTTGAGCGCAATGCACTCGCTGCGCACGTGCTGGAGTGTCGGTGCCGCGCTGTCATCGATGAACAGCTGGCGCTGCGCCATGGTGCTGGTG
>DASYNV010000101.1:0-12715 GCA_036008365.1 Steroidobacteraceae bacterium
TCGCGCCAGGCCAAGCCAATGACGCTCGAGGAAACGCTCGAAATTCTGGGCGCCGGCGAACTCAAGATCGACGATGGCCGTCGTTCGACGCTCAATGACAGCGTTGCGCGAATAGCGGCGTCCGAATCAGTCAAGGGCAAGCCTTCGCGTTTTGGCCGATTGCTCGAGCGCCTGTCGGAACGTCTCGGCAGCTGAGTACGGGCGGCGCGCCCCGGCGCAGCGGCGCCGCGCTAGTGCTTCGCTGCGCCGGTTCCGGGGGCGCCCGGATGCGAGGCGTCGAAAGCCACGATGTCGGGGGCGCCGATGTTCTCCGCCTTCCAGACCATGGCGCGATGAATGCGATTCCAGCCGCTCGGGTGATCGAAAAAAATAAACTCCTCGATCGCACCCGGACGCATCTTGCGGTACTCGGACAGATGCAGCGCCGCCTGTGCGAAGCCGTCGGGCTGTCGCGCGGCGTCCAGTCCGAAGGCATCTGCCTGGGCTTCCATGCTGCGCGTGATGCTGTTGGTCACCGGCGTCAGCAGCAACAGGTAGAGCGTCAGCAGCGCCACCAGCAGCGGGAGACCGGCAGGGTCTTCGACCGCATGGAATCCCCACCGCGACCCGAAGCGCGCCAGCAGGCGCTGGCTGCTCCACGACAGGAAGCCGAAGCCGGCCACAATCAGTAGTCCGAAGTACACCAGGCCCTCGACTTCGTGATTCATGACGTAGTGACCCATCTCGTGGCCCAAGACGGCCTCGATTTCTTCGGGCGATGCGCGCCGCATCAGGTTGTCATTGAGGCTGATCTGCGTCGAACCAAACAGGCCGCTGACGTGGGCACTCATCTTGGTGGTCTGTTTGGAGGCATCGAACTCGTAGATCTGTTCGGCGGGAATGGCGTTGGCGCGTGCCAGTGACAGCAGGCGCTGCTTCAGCGGGCTGTCGGCCAGCACGTAGAAGTGATTGAAGATCGGCTCGAGATAGGCCGGAGCAATGGTGTCCGCAAATGCCAATACCGCCATCACCACCAAGGCGCTCCATAACCACCAATAGCGGTGCGCCCGGCGCATGAGCGCGTACACGGCGATGATGATCACGCTACCGAAGATCAGCAGCAGCAGCAGCAGCTTGGCCTGATCGCCGAGCCAGCCCCAGATGGTCTGATTGGACAGGCCGTACCGGTGCTCGCGAACGTAGCCTTCGTACGCGCTCCACGGCAGGCTCAGCACGGTCGTGACCATCAGGTACTGGATCGCGTAGAGCGCGGTCTGCAGATTGGGGCGGGGCGTCCAGCGCTGGGCCCACTCGCGCATTCGAACGGCCAGCCGCGTGTGCAGCAGCAGCCACGCCACCAGCAGCGCCACCACGCAGTCCCACAGCAGCAGCCAGTAGCCGCCCTCGAAATACCCATTGGATCGGGTGATCGCGGCCGGTGATAGGGTCGACAGGTATGCGGCGGTGGCCGCGTCAGCGTCGAGGCTCATGGACCGGCGGCCGTGATACTGAGCCGAATGCCGGCGTGGGCGGCTCCGCTGAACTGCAGTGTCACCTGGCGCGGCATCGGGAACTCGAATTCGAGAATCTTGCGGGGTGCATCGCAGTCATGCGCGCTCTGGAAATCCTTGACGTTCATGAGCCCCCCGTCCGCCACGACATCGACCCAGAACGGCGCGTCCACGGCGATGCGATAGGTGCCCGGCGCCGGGATCTTCAACGCCGCCACGCCGGCGTAGCCGCCGTCGCTGGGATTCCTCCTGCCGGGAGTCGTGACGAAGTGCACTTGGTCGATCGGCCGCAATTGCAGCGCGTACAGACGTCCGGGTGCCAGTAGCGGTGCCGAGCTGCTGTCGGTGCCGGCCGGCAGCTGGGCCGCGTCACCGGCGAACAGGGCGCGTTCGCGGGTGACATCCCAGGCAAAGCCCGCGCAGGCGTCCTCGGCCGCGGTTACCGGCGGGCCCGGCACGGCTCCGATGAGGAAAAAGGCAATGAGGGCGGCGAATCGCGCGGAAATCGGTGCTGTCAGCGAACGCATCGGTTACCTCTGCTGGCCGACAGGCCAGCGCAGGCCGATCGTCAGCCGACTAGAACATCCGCGAGAACATCCAGTACAGCGAGCCGGACAGGATGATCGCCGCGGGCAGCGTCAGCACCCAGGCGAGCAGCAGATTGCGAACGGTGGACATCTGCAGGCCCGAGCCATTGGCTGCCATCGTACCCGCGACGCCCGAAGACAGTACATGGGTCGTGGATACCGGCAGTCCGAAACTATCGGCTGCGGCAATCGTGAGCATCGCCACGACTTCCGCCGAGGCACCCTGGGCGTAAGTCAGATGCGATTTGCCGATCTTCTCGCCCACTGTGACCACGATGCGTTTCCAGCCCACCATCGTGCCGAGGCCGAGCGCGATCGCCACCGCGACTTTCACCCACATTGGAATGAACTTGGTGGCGGCATCGATCTGCTTCTTGAAGGCCTTGAGACTATTGGCGGCCGCGGCATCGAGTTTGACGGCGGCATCCTTCTGCAACAGCCGGATAGCCTCGGACGCCAGATACATGTCGTTTCGCACGTTCGAAACGGCCGCCGCCGGCATGCGGGCCAGCGACTCATGCGTGCTGTCGACCTGCGCGCCGATGCTGCCGCTCATCTGCGCCAGCGCTGCCAGCACCTCGGGGTGGTACTGCCGGGTGCGCACGTAGTCCGACAGCGTGGCGCGTGTCTGCTCGATCGGCGCACCGAGCGTCGTGCCTCCGGGCATGTCCTTGGCCAGCGATTCCTGCGTCACCTGCGCCATGGCCACGAACTGCTTGACCTGGTCCGCCGGCATGGCGCGATTGAGGGCATACGCCAGCGGCACCGTGCCGACCAGGATCAGCATGATCAGCCCCATACCCTTCTGGCCGTCATTGGAGCCGTGGGCGAATGACACCCCGGTGCAGGTCAGCACCAGGATGCCGCGAATCCACCAGGGCGGCGGCGCATTGTTCTTCGGTGCTTCGAACAGCTGGCGATTCTTGATGACGACCCGCAGTGCCAGCAGCAGCAGTGCCGCTGCAATAAAGCCGACCAGCGGCGAGAGCAGCAGCGCCTCGCCGATCTTGGTGACCTGCGCCCAATCGACGCCGCTGGTGCCATCGCGGCCGCGCAACAGCGCGTTGGCGACGCCGACACCGACGATCGAGCCAATCAGCGTATGCGAGGACGAGGCCGGAAGTCCCAGCCACCAGGTCCCGAGATTCCACAGAATGGCCGCGATCAACAGCGCGAACACCATGGCGAAACCGGCGCTGGAGCCCACCTGCAGGATCAACTCGACCGGCAGCAGCGAGATGATGCCGAAGGCCACTGCGCCACTCGATGCCAGCACGCCCAGGAAGTTGAACGTACCGGACCACAGCACCGCCAGATGCGGTGGCAGCGCGTGGGTGTAGATGACCGTCGCGACGGCGTTGGCCGTGTCATGGAAGCCATTGACGAACTCGAAGCCGAGCGCGATCAGCAGCGCCACCCCCAGCAGAATGAACGGCGCGAAGCTCCGGGTCGGCACGCCTGCCGAGGTGACGTCGTTCATGAGACTGTAGGCGGTATAGAGCAGTCCGACTGCCAGCAAGCCGATGAAGATGACGGTTGTGGCCGGTCCGACCTTGTAATCCAACCGGGGACGCACGGGCAGAGTCGCTGCGCTCGTATTCATAGGTTTTCTCCGGCGACAGGGTCCCTGAAGCTAGTACAGGAACATTGCACTTTTGTGTCGGTGGACCGCGGCTGCGAGTCACTGCCGGACCGAAGAGTGCGCCGGCGCTGGGCCGGCAGGCGTCAGAGTGCCGAACCGGCCTTGAAGGTGTCGCAGTTGTCGACCCGGCCGCCGTCATAACCGCGCCGGAACCAGCGCACGCGCTGTGCCGAGGTGCCGTGCGTGAAGCTGTCCGGCACCACCGTGCCCTGCATGCGCTTCTGCAGCGTGTCGTCGCCCACGGAGGAGGCAGCCCTGAGGCCCTGCTCGAGATCGCCGGGTTCCAGGATATGGCGCGCCTGGTTGGCCCGCGCCGCCCACACGCCCGCGTAACAGTCCGCCTGCAGCTCGACCTCGATCGATACGTGGTTGGCACCGACCCGATCGGATCGCCCCTCGGCATTCGAGGCCGCATGGGTGATGCCGAGCAGGTCCTGAACGTGATGCCCCACCTCGTGCGCGATCACGTAAGCGCGCGCGAAATCGCCGGGGGCGCCGAACTGCGTCGATAACTGTCGGAAGAACGACAGATCGAGGTACACCTTCTGATCGCCCGGGCAATAGAACGGCCCGGCCGCGGCGCTCGCGAAGCCGCAGGCCGAGTCGATCGAACGGCTGTAGAGCACCAGCTTCGGTCGGGTGTAGGTGCGGCCCTGCTGCTGGAACCAGGCCGTCCAGACATCCTCGGTCTCGCCGAGGACCGCCCGCACGAAATCGACCTGTGGATCGGCGGCCTGACCCGTCACGGGGGCGCCGGACGGGGCGCTGACCGGCGCCGAGCTGCTGGCGTCAGGTGCACCGTTGAGAAGACTCAGCAGCTGCTGCGGATTCACGCCGAGGAAATAGCCGGCGACCAGCACCACCAGGGTGCCGCCAATGCCGAGATGCAGGCCGTAGCCGCCGCCGGATCCCGAGCCGCCGCGATCGTCTTCGACGTTATCGCTGCGACGGCTGTCGTCGAGTTTCATGCGCGCTGCTCCACGGGGCTATCCTATACCGATGTCGCGGCGGTGCTTCTATCGCGTCCCGCCGCAGCTCGCCGAACGCGCTGCGGCACGGGGTCGGGCGCCTGCGCGAGCCGCCCCGGAGTTAGCTCTTCCTGCCGAACAGCTTCTCGAGCTCCAGCCGCGAACGCTCGGCTGCGCTGGTATCGGCCGCGATGTAGGCGCCGGGACGCGGCGCAAAGAAATCGCAGAAGTTCGCGCTCGTTTTGTCGCTGACTTCCTCCGCGGTCGGCTCGCGGCACTGCTTTGCCACGTGGGTATCGTAGTCGCTGCACATGCGGCAGACGTGCAGCTCGGCGCGGCAGCGGGCACATTCATCCCGCCGAGACAACGGCAGGGTCAGCGCCTCAAAGCTGGCGCCGCACTTCCAGCAGACCAGGTTGTGTGCCATCGCCGAGACGATCCTAGGACGCGGTGCGCGCGGCGAGAAACTGTGCCAATGCCTCGCCAGTATGCGAGCGCGCGCGCCGCGCCACAATCGCGGCCGGTGGTCCCGTGGCGACGATGCGGCCGCCGCCATCGCCGGCCTCCGGTCCCATATCGATGATCCAGTCGGCCTCCGCCATGATATCGAGATTGTGTTCGATCAACACCACCGAATGCCCGGCATCGACCAACCGATGCAGCACCGCGATGAGCTTTTCGACGTCGGCCATGTGCAGGCCGACCGTGGGTTCATCGAGCACATAGAGCGTATGGCCCGGCCGCGCGCGCGGCGAGTCGGTGAGGCGCGCGAGCTCAGTGACCAGCTTGATACGCTGTGCTTCGCCGCCCGAGAGCGTTGGACTAGGCTGACCGAGGGTCAGATAGCCCAAGCCGACGTCGGCCAGCAGTTGCAGCGGCCGGCGCACGCGCGGATGTGCGCTGAAGAATTCGACCGCCTCTTCGACATTCATTGCCAGCACGTCGCCGACCGAGCGTCCGCGCCACTGGATCTCGAGTGTCTCGCGATCGAAGCGGCTGCCGCCGCAGCGCTCACACAGCACCTTCACATCGGGCAGGAAGCTCATCTCGATCGTGCGCTGTCCCGCGCCATCGCATTCCGGGCAGCGGCCGCCGCTGGTGTTGAAGGAGAACCGGCTCGCGGCGTAGCCGCGCACGCGTGCTTCGTTGGTGCTGGCGAACAGGCTGCGGATATCGTCCCAGAAGCCGACATAAGTGGCGGGGCAGGAGCGCGGCGTGCGGCCGATCGGGGTCTGATCGACTTCGAGCACACGCGCGAGACCATCGATGCCCCGCAGCGCGCGCGCGCCAATGAGGGCTGGCGGCGACTTGACGTTAATCCGCGATCGCAGATTGGCATAGAGCACGTCACGCGCCAGCGAGGATTTGCCGGAGCCTGACACGCCCGTGACGACCACCAGCCTGCCGAGCGGAATGCGCACATCGAGATCGTGCAGATTGTGCAGCATTGCCGAATCGATCTCGATCGCGGCGCTGCGCGCGCTGGTGGCGCGGCGCGGTTCCGCCGGGTGCATCAATGGCCGCGCGAGGAATCGTCCGGTCACGGACTCGGGCTGCGCCTCGAGCTCAGCCGCGGTACCGGTCGCGACCACGCGGCCGCCGCGCACACCGGCGCCCGGCCCCAGATCGATGATGTGGTCGGCGCGCCGAATCGTGTCCTCATCGTGCTCGACCACTACCAGCGTATTGCCGCCTTCGGACAGTTTCGACAGCGTGTCGAGCAGCACCGCGTTGTCGCGGGGATGAAGGCCGATCGTGGGCTCATCGAGCACGTAGCAGACGCCGCGCAGGTTCGAGCCGAGCTGGGCCGCAAGTCGTATGCGCTGCGCCTCGCCCCCCGAAAGGCTCGGCGCCGAGCGATCGAGCGCCAGGTACCCCAGGCCCACGCGCTCCAGAAAGCTCAGACGCGATCGGATCTCGGCCAGCGCATCGCGCGCGATGGTCGCTTCGCGCGCCGGGAGCTTCAGCGAATCAAAGAAGGCGCGCAACGCCTTCACGGGCAGCCCCGTCAGCTCGGCGATCGAGCGGCCGCGAAAGCGCAGGTGCAGCGCGGTGGTGTTGAGTCGCGCGCCGTGGCAGCCCGGACAGGCGGCCGCCGCCGCATCGGACTCGGTGGAGGCCTCGAGCCACTGCGCTTCCTCGCCGGTCTGCTCAGCCTCGAATTGCTCGCTGCGCACGCCGGTGCCGAAGCAATCCGGACACCAGCCCTGACTGGAGTTGAATGACAACAGGCGCGGATCGGGTTCCGGGAAGCCGCGGCCGCAGCGGGGGCAGGCGCGGCGCGCGCTGAAGATGCGCACCGCGCCGCTCGCGGGCAGCGCGTGCACCACGCCCTTGCCGAGTTCGAGCGCCTGCTCGATACCGGCGCGCAGCGCGGCTTCCTCGCGCGCTGCACACAGCACTTCGGCCACCGGCAGCTCGATGTTGTGCTCGACGAAGCGCTTGAGGCTCGGGAACGGATCGGTCGGTACCCAGTTCTCGTCGACGCGCAGTTGTTTATCGCCGCGGGCCGCGGCCCAGCGCGCGAGCTCGCGGTAATGGCCCTTGCGGTGCGCGATCAGCGGTGCCAGCAGCTGGAGGCGCTGGCCTCGAAAGTCGCGCAGCAGCGTGGCGACGATGGCCTCGGGACTCTGCGGCGCAATCTCGACTTCGCAGTCGGGACAGAACTGCATCGCCAGGCGCACGTAGATCAGGCGCAGAAAATGATAGAGCTCGGTCAAGGTCGCGACCGTGCTCTTGAGTCCACCGCGGCTGGCGCGCTGCTCGATTGCAACCGTGGGCGGGATGCCATGGATGGCGTCGAGGTCGGGCCGCGCGGCCGGCTGCACGAACTGCCGCGCGTAGGCATTGAGCGATTCGAGATAGCGGCGCTGGCCTTCGTTGAACAGGATGTCGAAGGCCAGCGTGGATTTGCCCGAACCCGACACGCCCGTGATCACGCTGAAGCGGCCGCGAGGAATCTCCACATCGACGTCCTTGAGGTTGTGTTCGCGCGCGCCGCGCACGATGATCTGGCCCTGGCCGGCGCGCGCCGGCGACAGATCGGCCGCTGCATAGCGGTGCCGCGCCAGCGGTTCAGCCACGGCGCGCGCTGCGGCCTCGGCGGCAGTCGTCGCAGCGTCGGCATAATCGAGCAATGCCTGGCCCGTGTGCGTGCTGCCGCGCCGTGCTCGCGCCTGCCGCATGAGCGCTTCGGGCGTACCGGTGGCGATGAGCTCGCCGCCGTGCTCGCCGCCCTCGGGTCCCAGGTCGATGATCCAATCGGCGGCGCGTATCACATCGAGGTTGTGCTCGATCACGAGCAGCGAATGACCGGCCTTGAGCAGCAGACCGAAGGCATGCACCAGCCGCGCAATGTCCTCGAAATGAAGTCCGGTGGTCGGCTCATCGAAGATCAGCAGCTTGCCCAGTACGCTCATCGCCGGGGCGCGCGCCTTGCCCTGGCCGCGGACGCGCACCGGGCTGCCGAGCGCGGCCTCGGCCAGGTGTCCCGCGAGCTTGAGCCGCTGCGCCTCACCGCCGCTCAAGGTCGGCACCGGTTGACCGAGACGCACGTAGTCGAGGCCGACATCGACCAGCGGCTGCAGGCGCGCGCACACGGCCGGCGCGTCGGCAAAGAAGGCCAGCGCCTCCGTCGCGGTCATCTCCAGCACCTCGGCGATGCTGGCTCGTTTGCCGGTGGCGCCCGTGAGTCGAACCTGCAGCGTTTCAGGGCGGTAGCGGCGGCCGTCGCATTCACCGCAGCGCAGGTACACATCCGACAGGAACTGCATCTCGATGTGCTCGAAGCCGTTGCCGGCGCAGGCCGGGCAGCGCCCGGTGCCGGAGTTGAAGCTGAAGGTGCCGGCGGTATAGCGCCGCAGCTTCGATTCCGGGTCGGCCGCGAAGCGCGCGCGGATCTCATCGAATGCGCCGACGTAGCTGGCCGGATTGGAGCGCGTGGTGCGGCCGATGGGCGTCTGATCGATCAGCACCGCAGCATCGATCAGCCCCGCGCCCTCGAGCCGTTCGAACGCGCCCGGCGTGTCGCTGGGTTTGCCGTGCGCCTTCTGCAGCGCCGGATACAGCACATTCTGCACCAGCGTCGATTTTCCCGAGCCCGAGACGCCCGTGAGGCACACCAGGCGATGCAGGGGAATCTCGACGTCGAGGTCCCTGAGGTTGTGCTCGCTGGCGCCGAACAACGCCAGCCGCTCGCGCGCGTGCGCGGCGGTCCTGACCGAATCAGCGCTCGCGCGCAGCGGCGGCAGGCGGCGACGGCCCGCAAGCCAGGCGCCCGTGGCCGATTCGGGATGCGACATGATTTCCGCCGGCGTGCCGTAACAGACGATGCGGCCCCCGTGCTCACCGGCGCCCGGGCCCATGTCGAGAATGCGATCGGCTTCGAGCATGATCTGCGGATCGTGCTCGACCACGAGCAGCGTGTTGCCCGCATCTCGCAGGCGCTTCATGACCGCCACCACTCGCTGCATATCGCGCGCGTGCAACCCGATCGACGGCTCATCGAGTACGAACAGCGTATTCACCAGCGAGGTACCGAGCGCGGTGGTCAGATTGATGCGTTGCACTTCCCCGCCCGAGAGCGTGCGCGATTGACGGTCGAGGGTCAGGTACCCTAAACCCACGTCGCATAGAAACTTGAGCCGCGTGCGCAGCTCACCGAGCAGCAGATCCGCGGCCTCATCCAGCGGCGGCGGCAGTGCCAGCTGTTCGAAGAACGCGCGGCAGCGCTCGATCGGCAGTTGCATGACGGCATCGATCGAAAGACCCGGCGGCGCGAGCGCCGGCAGCTCGAGCTGTCCTTCGGCCGCGCTCGATCCGAGCCGCCACAGCAACGCGTCGGGCTTGAGTCGCGCACCGTGGCAGGCGGAGCAGAGCGTGTAACTGCGGTACTTCGACAGCAGCACGCGAATGTGCATCTTATAGGCGCGACTCTCGAGCCAGTCGAAGAAGCGCTTGGCGCCGTACCAGACCTTCCTGTTCCAGGGGCCTTCGCCTTCGATGACCCAGTCGCGCTCCGCCGGCTTGAGCTTGCGCCACGGCACATCGATCGGGATGCCGCGCTTGCTTGCAAAGCGCAGCAGATCGTCCTGACACTCCTTGTAGGAAGGTGTCTGCCACGGTCGCACCGCGCCGCCCTCGAGCGACTTGCCGGCATCGGGGACCACGAGTCCATAGTCGATGCCGATCACGCGGCCGAAGCCGCGACAGGTGTCGCAGGCGCCGACCGGTGAGTTGAACGAGAACAGGCCCTGGGTCGCATCCTGATAATGCAGGTCGCACTCGGCGCAGTGCAGATCGCTCGAGTAGCGCAGCACCCGATGCTCGCCGCCGTCGCGATCGAGCGCGTGGATGCTGAGGCGGCCGCCACCTGCGCGCAGCGCCGCCTCGAGCGCTTCAACCAGCCGGCTCCGGTCGGTGCTGCCGAGCCGCAGGCGATCCTGGACCACGGTCAGCAGCTGCGCTTCCTGGGCGTGAATGCGCACGTAGCCGAGCTTCCCGAGCTCGGCGCGCAACTCCGCGAGCTTCATCTTCGCTGGCACCGGCACCGGGAAGCAGATCAACAGCAACGACTCGCCGAGTTCGCCGGTGGCGGCGCCGAGCGCATCGGCGATGCTCTGCGCATGGTCGCGCCGGACGGCGTGCCCGCAGCGCCGGCAATGGAGCCGCGCGGCGCGCGCATACAGCAGCTTCAGGTGATCGTTGAGCTCGGTCATCGTGCCCACGGTCGAGCGCGAGGTACGCACCGGGTTGACCTGGTCGATCGCGATCGCCGGCGGAATGTGCTCGATGCGATCGACCTTGGGTTTGTCCATGCGATCGAGGAACTGGCGTGCGTAGGGCGAGAAAGTCTCGACATAACGCCGCTGCCCTTCGGCATACAGGGTGTCGAACACCAGCGAGGACTTGCCCGAGCCGGACACGCCGGTGACCACCACCAGCTGATTCAACGGCAGGTCGAGATCGAGATTGCGGAGATTATTCTGACGCGCGCCGCGCACGACGATCGCGTCATGCGCGCTGCGGCTCATGATCGAACGTATTTTACGGATTTCTTCCGACGGCAGACAGTTGACAGCACCTCTATAATGGGGAGGCATGCTGTCGCCCGCCAATTTGACCGCCGAGCCGGCCGCGTCGAAATCGACCGGGCCGCGGCCGGCTGCGCCGTTTCTGCCCATGACGCGCGCGGAAATGCAGGCGCTCGGCTGGACGCAGTGCGATGTCATCATCGTCAGTGGCGATGCCTACGTCGATCATCCGAGTTTCGGTATGGCCATCGTCGGGCGCGTGCTCGAGGCGCAGGGACTGCGCGTCGGCATCATCTCGCAGCCGGACTGGCACAGTGCCGAACCGTTTCGCGCGCTCGGAGCGCCGCGGCTGTTCTTCGGCGTCACGGCCGGCAACATGGACTCGATGGTCAATCGCTACACAGCGGACAAGCGCGTGCGCAGCGATGACGCCTACACGCAGGGCGGCCAGGGCGGACGGCGACCGGATCGCTCGGTGATCGTGTATGCGCAGCGCGCGCGTGAAGCGTACGCGTCCGTGCCGATCGTGATCGGCGGGATCGAGGCGTCGCTGCGCCGCATCGCGCATTTTGATTACTGGTCGGAGAAGGTGCGGCGTTCGGTGCTGCTCGATGCCAAGGCGGATCTTCTGGTCTATGGCAATGGCGAGCGGCAGATCTGCGAGATCGCGCGGCGCCTCAGCGCCGGCGAACCGATCGAAGCGCTGCGCGATATTCGCGGCACGGCGTTCGCCCACGGCAGCCCGCCCGGGGAGTGGATTGAAATCGACTCGACGCATCTGGATGCGCCCGGTCCGCTCAATCCGCCGCTCGATCCCTATGCCATGAGCGAGTCGGCAACGGCGGCATCGGCGCCGCCGTCCGAGGAGAAAGTCGTGCGCTTCGTGCGTCGTGTGCGCAACGCCGATCGCGAGCGCAGCGTCATTCGTCTGCCCGACTACGAGCAGGTGGCGGCGGACGCGGTGCTCTACGCACATGCCTCGCGCATCCTGCATCTCGAATCCAATCCGGGTAACGCGCGCGCGCTGGTGCAGCGTCACGGCGGCCAACAGGTGTGGCTGAATCCGCCGCCGATTCCGTTGACCACGGCCGAGATGGACTGGATCTACGGCCTGCCCTATCGGCGCCGCCCGCATCCGAGCTACGGCGAGGCCGAGATTCCCGCCTATAAGATGATTCGTTTCTCGGTGTCGATTCAACGCGGCTGCTTCGGCGGTTGCACCTTCTGCTCGATCACCGAGCATGAAGGCCGCATCATCCAGAGCCGCTCGGAGCAATCGGTGCTGGATGAGATCGGCAGGATCCGCGACACCGTGCCCGGATTCACCGGCGTGATCTCGGACCTGGGTGGTCCGACCGCGAACATGTACCGGCTGGCCTGCAAGAGCCGCGCAATCGAGAGCGCCTGTCGGCGCCCGTCCTGCGTCTATCCGGGCATCTGTCCCAATCTCGACACCAATCATGCGCCGCTGATCGAGCTGTACCGCAAGGCGCGCGCGTTGCCGGGCATCAAGAAGGTGCTGATCGCATCCGGCGTGCGCTACGACCTCGCGATCGAATCGCCCGACTACGTGCGCGAGCTCGCGCAGCACCACGTCGGCGGCTATCTCAAGATTGCGCCCGAGCACCTGCGCGAGGGACCGCTCTCGATGATGATGAAACCCGGTGTCGGCAGCTACTACCGCTTCAAGGAGCTGTTCGATCGCTACTCGCGCGAGGCCGGCAAGCAGCAGTACCTGATTCCCTATTTCATCGCGGCACATCCGGGCACCAGCGATGAGGACATGCTCGAGCTCGCGCTCTGGCTCAAGCGCAACGGTTTTCGCGCCGATCAGGTGCAGGCCTTCCTGCCCTCGCCGATGGCCAGTGCCACGGCGATGTACCACAGCGGCAAGAATCCGCTCAAACGCGTCACGCGCACCAGTCCCGAGGTCCGGATTCCGAGAGGCCTGCGCGTGCGGCGATTGCACAAGGCGTTCCTGCGCTATCACGACCCG
>DASYNV010000102.1:0-7464 GCA_036008365.1 Steroidobacteraceae bacterium
CCGGAGCAATCGCGCCGGCCTGCGTGCGCGCTGCCACCGCCGCGATCACCGGGCCGTGCGCGCGTTCGGCGCTCTGGCCCGCGGTCAATGTGTCGAAGTAGCCGCGCCAGCTGGCGTCGAGCTGGGACGGGTCGAGCAGGTACTGCTCGTACAGCGCCTCGACGAAGGCGGCATTGGAGTCCGAAAAGGGTGGACCCGCCGGCGGCGCCGGCGCGGAAGAGGAGTTAGGGGTTTCTGACACGGCTGGATAAGTACTATAGGGGGAAAAAAGCTGTCTGCTCAATGAGCTAGACGCTAGCTGACCGGTCTCCATTCTATCGGATCGGGCCTTTCATTGAAACGGATCGGCGCCATCGCCGCGCGCACTACTGCGGTGGCGGTCCCTGGGTGACCCGCACCAGATCCTCGGGCCGCAGCCACTTCTGGAAGGCGCCCTGGACGTCGGTGGGCGAGAGCTCGATGTAGCGTTGTGCCGCCTGCTCAGGCTCATCGAGCGGCAGGTTGAACTCGCGGCGCTCGATCAGTCCATGCGCGATCCCATCGACGCTCGCTGCCGATAACGGAATCTGCCGCAGCAGCAACGCCTTGGCGCGCAACAGTTCATCAGCGCCGACCGCCGTTCTCTGCATGCTCTTGAGCTCTTGCACCGCGATCTGCGCCGCCTTGCCGACGTTCTGCGGATCGCAGGCGTACTGGATGAAGTAGGCGCCGCGCGTGCGGCCGGCCTGGAGCGTGGAGCCGACCGAATACACGAGGCCCGTATTCTTGCGCAGCTCGATGCTCAGGCGCGTGGAATAAAAGCCGCCGCCCAGCACCGCGCTGCCGAGCTCGAGCGCGTAGTAATCGGGATTCGAACGCGTGAGCGCCAGGTTCTGCGCCAGGATCACGTTGTCCTGCACGCGGCTGGCGTCGGGCACTGCCACCGTGCTGGGTTGATTCGGGGGCGCCGTTGGCAGATCGGTGTCCGGTTTCGCACCCTCGACGCTCCACGCGCCAAAATACTTCTCGATGGTGGCGCGTGCCTGCTCGGCCGACACGTGACCCACGACCACGATCGTGGCGAGGTCCGGCCGGAACACCTTGCGATAGTAGGCGCGCACATCCTCGAGCGTGAGCGCCCGCACGCTCTCCGGCGTGGCCTCGCGCAGACTCGGATCATCCGGCGGAAACAGCGCGGCACGCAGCGAGCGCTGTGTCAGGTAGCCGGGGCTGTGGATTCTGGCGGCGACCACCTGCGCGAGCTGCTTGGCGACCACATTCATGGCCGCCGGCGGCAACGCCGGGTGCAGCTCGTTGTCGGCCAGGAGCGCCACGCCCCGGTCGAAATCCTGCAACAGCACCTGCACGTCGAAATCCGTGCCGGCGTGCTCATCGGCGCCGATGTCATCGAGCGCGCGCTGGAATGCCAGCCGATCGAGCTGCTCACTGCCGTACGACAGCAGTGGATCGAGCACCTGGCCCACACCCTGCTGTTTGACATCGGCCTCGACTTCGGGACGGTTGCGGATCCGTCCGAAGACGCTGACCGTATCGCTGACGTCCTCGCTCTGCACGATCAGCGTCAGTCCGTTCGGCAGAGTGCTCATCACCGGTTGCAGGCTCGACGGCTTGACCTCCAGTCGTTCGAGCGCCGCGCGTGCCCAATCCGGCAGCTGGGTTGGATGAGCTTCGCCGAGCGAGATGTTCTCCTGCCCGCCGAAGCCACCGCTCGCGGCCACGGGCCGTCCGCCACCCTGCGGAATCATGACCGCCGACACCGCGTGCTTGAGATCCAGGTACTTGCGCGCCACGCGATTGACGTCCTCGACGGTCACGTGCTCGATGCGCTGCAGATCCTCTTCCGGAGAGTTGAGGCCGTAGAGCGCCACGGCCTCGGCCCATACCGAGGCCAACCCCTCGATCGAATTCTTCTGAAACTCTGCCTGCCGCCGCTCCTGCTGCTTGGCCGCCTGCACCAGCTCGGCGGGCACGCCGTGCTGCACGACTTTGCTGAGAATCGAGCGTACCTCGGCCTCGAGCGCCCTGGGATCCTCGTCCTTCGAGAACGACACTTCCGCGTAGGCGAGTCCCGCCTGCGGCATCGGATCGAGCGCAAACGTGGCGCCGACGGCCTTCCCCTGCGGCACCAGCCCGTAGAGTTCGAACCGCTGGCTGCTGAGCACGTCGGCCAGCACTTCCAGAGCCGGAAAATCCGGGCTGTGCAGGCCCGGTACACGCAGCGCCAGCATCTGCGTACCGGTCGGCCGATCGGTATCGACCTGCAGGCGTGCCGCGCGGGCGGCGCCGAGATGAACCAGGTGCCGGGGCGGCAGCGTTCGGGCGCTGATGTCACCGAACAGCGGCCTGATCTTCTCCAGTGTCGCCGCCGGATCTAGATCCCCGACCACGATCAGGATGGCATTGTTCGGCGCGTACCAGGCATCGTGGAACTGCTGCAGCATCTCGACGCGTGTGGCGTCGAACGAAGGACGCGTGCCGAGCGCATCGTGCGCATAGGGCGTGCCGGCGAACATGGCTGCACGCAGCTTTTCATACAGCTTGTAGCCGGGGTTCGACAGATCCTGCGCGACTTCCTGTTCGATCGCGCCGCGTTCCTGGTCCCAGTCCTTGGCACTGTCGAGCACGCCGCGCATGCGCGTCGCCTCGATATGCAGCGCCACATCGAGGTCCTCGGCGGGCACCGTGAACAGGTACTGCGTCAGGCTCTCGCGCGTGTTGGCGTTGAAGCTTCCACCCATGATGCTGCCGATATCGGCAAGCTGATCGGCCGAAAGTCCCGGGCTACCGCGGAACATCATGTGCTCCTGCGCGTGCGCCGTGCCGGGAAACCCCCCGGGGGACTCGTCCGATCCAACCAGATAGTTGACTGAACTCGCCACCACCGGCGCCAGCGTATTGCGCACGATGATGACGCGCAGCCCGTTCGGCAGCGTCGCGCGCAGCACCGGCGCGGTGTCCGCCAGCGCCTGTGACGACACCAGCATGAAGGACGCCAGCGTCGCGGCGTGCAGCCACCTGAGGCCTGACGCAGTAGCCGCTGTCACGATGCCGTTCCTGAGGCGGCGGTCGCCGAACGGCGCGGCACCAGCAGCTTGACGGTGAACACCTGCACCGACTCACCGCGCTGATTGCGGGTCTCGCAGCGCAGTGTCGCCACACCCCGATCCGGCCGGCGCGAGAGCGCGACCTCGAGCACTTCAGCCTCGACGTGCAGCTCATCCCCGGCGCGCGCGGGTTTGGGCCAGCTGATTTCGCCGCCCAGCCCGACTATGCCGCCCGCGATCGAAATGCCGCTCGTGACCATCAGCCGCATCGTGATCGCCGCGGTGTGCCAGCCGCTCGCCACCAGGCCACCGAACACACTCGCGCGCGCCGCCTGTGCATCGAGATGAAACGGTTGCGGATCGAACTGAGCGGCAAAGGTCGTGAGCTCCGCTTCCGCCAGCGCGTGGCTCTGCGTGCTGAAACGCTGGCCGGGTGCCAAGTCATCGAGATAAACCGTAGTCATAAGCTCCTTGTCAAGGTCTGAGGCCCAGCACGAGCACACCGGCGGCCACCAGCGCGATGCCGAACCAATCGCGCAGCCCCGGGCGCTCACCCAAAAACAGCACCGCGAACAACGCCACCAATACGACACTCAGTTTATCGATTGGTGCCACCTTGGAGGCCTGCCCGAGCTTGAGCGCGCGGAAGTAGCACACCCACGAGGCGCCGGTGGCGAGCGCCGAGAGCAGCAGAAACCACAGGGTCTGCGCCCTGAGGCGCATCGGACTCATCCATTTGCCGGTCGCGATCACGAAGGCGCCGAGCACCACGGCGATGATGAGTGTGCGGACCAGTGTGGCCAGATCCGAGTCGATGCCCTGCAGCCCGAGCTTGGCAAAAATGGCCGTCAGTGCCGCAAACACTGCCGAAAGCAATGCCCAGTAAAACCATGGGGAGTCAGTCACAGCGCCGCGAGCATACACTGCCGGGTGAGGCCTCGGCGCACCGCGGCAACGGTCAACCCCCGACTCGCTGGCGCGCTGTAGCTGCACAGGCTCGATCCTCTTTCAAGGAGAGTGTCTTGACCCTCGAGGCCGCTGCGGCCATAGCCGCCAATCGTTTCGGGCTCGGTGCCCGGCCGGGTGATCTCCCCGGCATCGGCTCCGATCCGCGCGGCTGGCTGCGGACGCAGCTGCGCGGCGGCGCCCCGTTACTGGCCTCGGATGCTCTGCCGAGCACGGCGCAGATTCTCGCTGGCGTCGAACCGATCCTGGCCGAGCGGCGCGCGGCGCGGCGCCTGCGCCCCGAGTCGACGCCGGATGCAGCCGCCGCACCCGGCGAGGCCGCCGCCACGGCCGCTGTCGCGATGCGCCTGCCGCAGTACCTGCGCCCCATTTACATCAGCGACAGCCGCGCGCGCTGGCGCGCCGCCATCGACAGCGATCGGCCGCTGGCGGAACGACTGGTGCACTTCTGGAGCAACCATTTCGCAGTCTCGGTCGATAAACTGGCGGTACTCGGCATCGCCGGCAGTTTCGAGCGCGAGGCGATCCGCCCGCACGTGATGGGACGCTTTCACGAGCTGCTGCTGGCGGTCGAAACGCATCCGGCGATGCTGCTGTATCTCGACAATCAGCAGTCGGTGGGACCGAATTCGCAGCTCGCACGGCGCGCCGCCGGACGCGGCCGCGCGATCGGGCTGAATGAGAATCTCGCGCGCGAGATACTCGAGCTGCACACGCTCGGTGTCGATGGCGGCTACACACAGGCCGACGTCACGAGCTTCGCCAAGGTCCTCACGGGCTGGTCGCTTGGCGGCGGTCAGGGGCGACTCGCGCGCGGGGCCACCGGTACGTTCGTATTTCGCCCCAACGTCCATGAGCCCGGCGCACAGACGGTGCTGCGCAAGCGCTACGCCGAGGACGACCAGGCGCAAGGTCTGGCGGTGCTGGCAGATCTCGCGCTCGCTCCTGCCACGGCGCATCACATTGCGGTCAAGCTTGCGCGCCATTTCATCGCCGATGATCCACCGGCGGCCGCGGTCGAATCAATCGCGCGCGCCTTCGAACACAGTGGCGGCGATCTGCCGGTCGTGTACGCGGCGCTGATCGATTCACCACGGGCCTGGGATGAACCCACTGCAAAATTCAAGACGCCACAGGACTATCTGTTTTCGCTCGGTCGCGGACTCGAGCTGCCACCTGAGAGCGAACCGCGGCTCATGAGCGCGTTTGATCTGCTCGGGCAGCGGCAGTTCTCGCCGGGATCACCGGCCGGCTGGCCGGATCGCAGCTCGGACTGGGATGGCGCCTCGGCACTCATGAAGCGCATCGAGCTATCGGATGCCGTGGCACAAAAGCTCGGCGATCGCCGGGATGCGATGCAACTCGCGCCGCAGTTGCTCGGCGGCACGCTGACCGAGGCGACGCGCCAGAGCATCGCGCGCGCGGCCAGCCCCGCTCAGGCCCTGGCGTTGCTGCTGACGGCGCCCGAGTTCATGCGTCGCTGACGCACGGAGATTCCATGTCCAACCAGAACTCACGACGGCAATTTCTCAAGCTCGGGCTTGCCGCCGGCGGTGGCGCGCTGTGCGCGCGCTATGCCTTCGCGGCACCCGCGGTCACCGATGCGCGCTTCGTGTTCATCATCCAGCGCGGCGCACTCGACGGTCTGTCGGCGGTGCCGCCCTACGCCGACCCCGACTACGCCCGGCTGCGCGAGCAGCTTGCGATCGGCGCGCCGGGATCAGCGGGCGGCGCACTCGCGCTCGATCATCTATTCGGCCTCAATCCGGGTCTGTCGTTCGTGCACGAAGCGTTTGCCGCGCACGAGGCGCTGATCTTCCACGCGGTCGCGACACCGTATCGCGAACGCTCGCACTTCGATGGGCAGGACGTGCTCGAGAGCGGTCTGACGCAGCCGCACGCCAGTCAGGTGGGTTGGCTCAATCGCGCCGTGGCAGGCCTCCCGCCCGGTGCCGCCCATGGTGCGGAACTGGGCATCGCTCTCGGACAAAACGTGCCGCTGGTGCTGCGTGGTCCTGCGCCGATCGCCTCGTGGTCGCCCTCGAAGCTGCCCGATATCGACGATGACACGCTGCAGCGAATCGCCGATCGCTACGCCAGCGATCCGTTGCTATCGCAGCGGCTCAGCGAAGCGCTCGCTACCAATCGCATCGCCGGCGAATCGTCGGACATTGCAGAGGCATCGACCTCCGGCGCATCGGCCAGCATGGCATCGGTCAACAGCGCTGCCGCCGCAGCACGTCCGGGCCCGGCGCGATACATCGAGACCGTGCAGACGGCGGCAAATTTTCTCAAGCGTGAGGACGGCCCCGCCGTCGCGGTATTCGACACCACGGGCTGGGACACGCATTTCAACGAAGGCGGCGCGCAGGGCCAGTTGACGCTTCGTCTCGGCGTGCTGGACGCGGCATTGCGCTCGCTCAAGGATTCGCTCGGTGCGACCTGGTCGCGTACGGCGGTGCTGATCGCCACTGAATTTGGCCGGACCGCGGCTGCCAACGGCACGCGCGGCACCGACCACGGCACCGGCGCTGCCGCGTTGCTGCTCGGCGGCGCGGTGCAGGGCGGGCGGGTCGTGTGTGACTGGCCCGGACTGTCCGCGCGTGCACTGTATGAGGGCCGCGATCTGCGGCCGACTCTCGATCTGCGCTCTGTGATCAAGACGGTGCTGCGCGATCATCTTAAGATCAGCGCCCGCACACTCGATGCCGAGGTGTTCCCCGCTCATGGCCTGCCCTATGTGGCGGATCTGATACGCGCCTGAGCGACGACTCCCTGCCTGCATCGCGGCCGCTCGCGCGCGCCGGGAGCTTGAGCTAACGAATCGCGCCGATGAAATCCTGCTTGCCGAGCTTGACGCCGTTATGACGCAGGATGTCGTAGGCGGTGGCGCCGTGGAAGTAGAGATTGGGCAGCACGAAGCCGAGCAGATAGGTCCAGCCATTCGCAAAATTCAGCGTGGCCTGTGGAAACTTCATCTCAATCGGCCGCGTGTCGGCGCCGTCAAAGCGGGCCTGGTCGAGGCCCTTGAGGAAGTTCGCAGTATTGTCGAGCCGCGTTTTGAGCTCGGCAAACGAGCTCTCGGTGTCGGCGAACTTGGGCGGCTCCACGACGGCCAGGCGTGCGGCGGCGCCCTTGACCTGATCCGACACCGCCTGCACCTGGCGCGTGAGTGCAAACATGTCCGGATAGAGCCGCGCCGACAGCATCGCGGTCGGGTCGATCTTCTCCTTTTCGCAGTGCGCGCTGCCCTTCTCGAGCACGTTGCTCAGATTGCCGATCGCATGCAGAAACCACGGAATCGAAGCATCGTAAATTGACTGGCTCATCGGCTGTTCCCCTGTCGCCACCGGGCGCGGACGGTATTCTACGCCGGTGCTGAAGATGATCGGGATCGGGTTGTACGTTGGTGCGCGCGTTCGTGGTGGGAATTGGTACCTGGGTGAGTCGCCGC
>DASYNV010000103.1:0-23322 GCA_036008365.1 Steroidobacteraceae bacterium
ACGATGCCGGTCATGCGCAGCGCCTGGCGCCGCATCTCCTGCAGCGGCCCCGCGATCGCCGGATCGACACCCGGATCCTGGGCCAGGGTTTCGAGATAGCCGGAAATGACCGTCAACGGCGACCGCAGCTCGTGCGAGGCGTTGGCGACAAAATCCTTGCGCATGGCCTCGAGCCGCGCCTGGCGCGTGACGTCCCGTACCAGCGTCAGCAGCTGGCCGGCGCCGTAGGGCACGATCTGCATCGACAGGTACCGTTCGACGCCGACCGTCGATCGCAGGATCACCGGCAACGCGTACTGGCCACCGCGCAGATAGCGCACGAACTCGGGCGAACGCACCAGGTTTTCGATGCGCAGCCCAATGTCGCCTTTGCCGCGCAACCCGAGCAGCCGGCCCGCGGTGCGGTTGAACCAGAGAATCTCGGCCTGCGGATTGAGCACCACGACGCCATCGGGCATTGCGGCGGTCGAGCGACGCAGCTCGCGCAGCAGGCGCAGCAGGCGCTGCTTGTGAAACTGCTTGCGGCGGTAGAGGCGCACGATCAGCGCCACCAGATCGCCCCAGGGCCCGGCGATCTCCGGCGCCAGTTCCGGCTCGTCGCGGCGCAGCCAGTGCAGCACGCGCACCAGCGCTGCCACTTGCAGCGCCAGGTAGAAAGCCAATGCCACCGACAGTCCGATCCAGCTGGCGCCGAACAACGCGCCGACCATCGCGCCGAGCGCCAGGGCCGCGCTCAACCGCGCGATCAGGTGCAACCAGGCCGAAGAATTCATGTGCGCCAGCGCGCCGTTGCGGAGCTTTCAGGCCTCGGGTCGAGCCGAAAAGCGATAGCCCGCGCCGCGCACGGTCTGCACCAGCCGATCGTAGCCAAAGTCTTCCAATGCCTTGCGCAGACGTCTCACGTGCACGTCGATGGTACGCTCCTCGACATAGACGTTGCCGCCCCAGACCCGATCGAGCAATTGCTCGCGGCTGTAGACCCGCTCGGGATGAGTCATGAAAAACTCGAGCAGCCGGTACTCGGTCGGACCGAGCGGCACGGTGCGCTCTGCGACCATGACGCGATGGCCCGCCCGATCCAGGCTCAGCTGGTCGAACTGAACCCGCTCGTGCTCGTCGTGGCCGCCGCTGCGTCGCAGCACTGCGTTCACGCGCGCGATCAGCTCGCGCGGTGAGAACGGCTTGGTCATGTAGTCGTCGGCGCCGCCGTCGAGTCCGGCGACCTTGTCGCCCTCCTCGGCCCGCGCGGTCAGCAGAATCACCGGCAGGTCGCGCGTATCGCGCTCGCGCTTGAGCGAGCGCGTCAGCTCAAGGCCGCTGGTATCCGGCAGCATCCAATCGATCAGCATCAGGTCGGGCCGGCGGTCGGCGAGTGCGGCGCGCGCAGCACGACAATCCTCGGCTTCACGGACGTCGAAGCCCGCGCGCTTGAGGCCGAAGGCGATCATCTCGCGGATCGGGCGCTCATCCTCGACGATCAAAATCTGCTTGGAAGTCATATTGTTGCAACCATCCATGAGCACCTTAGGGCGCTTATGTTGCAGGCCGATGACATGGGCGGCCATTTTGTCAGTTTCATGAAGGGGGCGCTGCGACTTCGTCGCGCAAGTACACCGGCTGGGCGGCTTCGGGAGAGACGGCTTGGCTCAGTCCGTCCGCAGCCGCCAGAGCCGCGATCTCGAGCGCCCGGGGTCGGAATGCCCCCCACACGGCCATCAGGGGGAGATCGGGGCGCGACCGCAGGCCTGGGTACGCGTCAAATCCCGAACCGGCGCCGCAGACCGCACCATCCATCCAGGCGCTGGGAAGCATGACTGCCTCGGGATTGGCAACCGCCTCGGCGCCGGCCGCGGTGGCGGTTCGGGTGCACCCGGGCGCTCCGGTGTTGCATTCAAAGCAGCCCCAGTAAACCTGCCGCATGCGCGCGTCCTGGCAGATCAGGGCGCGCGGCGGGGAGTCGGGCTGCGAGAGCGCGCGCTGCGCAAGTGCGCGCAGGTCCGAGATGGGTAGCAGCGGCAAATCGGCCGCGAAGCCGAGACCCTGTGCCACGGCGGTCGCAAGTCGCACGCCGGTAAAGCCGCCGGGTCCACGGCCGAATGCGATCGCGTCGAGCCGGGCCAGCGTGAGCGCGGACTCGGCGAGCAGCTCCGTGATCATCCCCAGGATCAGCTCCCCAGACGCGCGCGGGCGCGCGTCCTCCCTCGTGAGGCAGCTCCCGTCGAGCCACAGTGCCGCGGAGCAGAGTTCCGTGGCTGTGTCGAGCGCCAGTATCTTCACGCCGTTGCCGGGGATTCGGCGGCCAGCTCGCGCAGCAGTTCCAGCACGGGTGCCGTCTCCAAGACCTGCCTCATGGGCGGCAGACTCGAAACGAACACGCGGCCGTAGCCGCGCCCCTGCAGGCGTGGATCGCACACCACCACGACGCCACGGTCCTGCTCGCTGCGGATCAGACGACCGACCCCCTGCTTGAGTGCCAGCACCGCCTCGGGCAACTGATAGTCCATGAAGGCGCTGGCGCCCTGCGACTCGAGATGCTCGATGCGGGCACGTACCACCGGGTCCTCGGGCGAGGCGAAGGGCAGCTTGTCGATGATCACCAATCGCAGCGCCGGCCCCTGCACGTCGACGCCTTCCCAAAAGCTTGCCGTACCCAGCAGCACGGCGCGGCCGCTGGCGCGAAACCGCCGCAACAGCTGCTCGCGCGGCGCCCTGCCCTGCACCAGCAACGGCCAATGCGCGGGCAGTTCCCGTTCGAGCAACTCCGCCGCCGCGCGCAGCGCGCGATGGCTCGTGAACAGCAGAAAAGCGCCGCCACCGGCGGCCTCGATCAGCGGCTGCGCCGTGGCGACCACGGCGGCCGTGTAAGCGGGGCTCGAAGGCTCGGGCAGTCCACGCGGCAGATACAGCAGCGCCTGGCGCTCATAGTCGAATGGGCTCTCGAAGCGAGCGGTGCCGGCCGCCTGGACGCCCAGACGGGTCGCGAAATGCGTGAAATCATCCCCGACCGCGAGCGTGGCCGAAGTGAAGATCCAGGCGCTGTGATGCGCCGTGAGCAAGGCGCTGAAGCGGCTGGAAACATCATAGGGCAGCAACCTGAGCAGAAACCCGCGCGCGTGGGTCGAGGCCGTGCGCGCGCCGCTGGAGGATTCCGCGCCAGAGGACTGGTCGAGCAGGCGCGCCAATGCCATGGACAGCGCCTCGACGCGCTCCGCGCACTGCTCGATGCCGGCTGCTCCCGGCAGCGCGCGCAGTCCATGGCCGCATTGCGCCAGGGCGTCTTCCAGTTCCTCCAGGGCGGCGCCGACGAAGGGATGCAACTCGCGCCACGCGAGATGCCGCTCATGGCGGCCGAGCGCGGCGATAGCGGCGGCGAGCGCACGTTCGAGCGGTTGCACCAGCTGCAGCTCGCGCTCCTGGTCCATTCCTTCGGCGCGAAACTCGGTGCGCAGATCCGCGATCAGCCCCTCGAGCTGGCGGCTGCTCAGGCTGACGCCGAAGAATTCGCTGACCAGATCGGGCAACTGATGGGCTTCATCCAGAATCACGGCATCGACGCTCGGCAGCAGATCGCCGAAGCCATCTTCCTTGAGCGCCAGGTCGGCGAGCAGCAGATGATGATTGACCACCACGATGTCGGCTTCGAGCGCGTTGCGGCGCGCCTCGAGCACGGCGCAGCGATTGAAGTGCGCGCAGCGCGAGCCCAGGCAATTCTCGCGCGTGGAGCTGATGTGAGGCCGCAGCGGGTGCGCATCGCCCAGCTCCGGCAGTTCCGCCAGATCACCGCTGCGAGTTGCCAGCGCCCACTCGCTGATGCGGGCCAGCAGCGGGTCGGCCTGCACCGGCAACAGATCGCCCTGCCGTCCGATGTTCTCGAGACGCGCGCGGCAGAGATAGTTGCTGCGGCCCTTGAGCAGCGCCACGCGCGCGGGTCTTCCGAGAGCCGCCGCCAGCAACGGCAGATCGCGATGAAACAGCTGATCCTGCAGGGTACGGGTACCGGTCGATATCAGCACGCGCAGCCCCGAGAGCAGCGCCGGAACCAGGTAGGCGAAGGTTTTGCCCGTGCCGGTGCCGGCCTCGATCAACAGCTGCTCGCGCAGGTCCAGAGCGCTGCTGATGCGCGCTGCCATGCGCTGCTGCGAGCTGCGCGCGCGAAAACCCTCCAGCGCCCGGGACAGGGGGCCCTGGGCGCTGAAAATCGTGGAAAACTCAGCCATTACGCGATTATGCAACCTGTGCTGGAGCGCAAAAACCCCGCAGCATCAGTGCCCCCGGTATAATTCGGGACCCCGACGGCGAAGTATCAGCCCAAGGATATGTCATGGCGACCGCTCCCCATACTCTCGCGTCTCTGTCCGATATCGCCAGAAATGTCGCCGACTGGGTCGCGCAGGTCAGGGAACTCACGCAGCCGGATCGGGTGTACTGGTGCGAGGGCTCGCAGGTCGAGTTCCGGCGGCTGCGAGGCGAGCTCACATCGCGGGGCGAGCTGCGCGAGCTCAATCAGCAGAGCTACCCTGCCTGCTTCCTGGCCCGTTCCGATCCCAAGGACGTCGCTCGCGTCGAGCACCTGACCTTCATCTGCACGCGCTCGCAGGAGGAGGCCGGGCCCAACAACAATTGGATGGAACCCACGGCCGCCAAGGCCAGGATGCGTGAGCTGTTTCGGGGATGCATGCAGGGCCGCACACTGTACGTGGTGCCGTACTGCATGGGCCCGCTCGATTCCCCTTATGCGCGTTGCGGTGTGGAGATCACCGACAGCGCCTACGTGGTTCTCAACATGGCGCTCATGACGCGCATGGGTCGTGCGGCGCTCGAACGCATCGCCACCGAAGCTGCCTTCGTGCGCGGCCTGCACTCCATCGGGGATCTGAACCCCGAGCGCCGCTTCATCATGCATTTCCCCGAGGAGCTGTCGATCGAGAGCTTCGGCTCGGGCTACGGCGGCAATGCGCTGCTCGGTAAGAAATGTCACGCGCTGCGCATCGCCAGCTGGCAGGCGCGCGACGAGGGTTGGCTCGCCGAGCACATGCTGCTCGTGGCGCTGCAAAATCCGCACGGCGAGACGCACTACATCGCTGCGGCGTTTCCATCCGCCTGCGGCAAGACCAATCTGTCGATGCTGATCCCTCCGGAATCGATGCCTGGCTGGAAGGTCGCGACCGTCGGCGATGACATCGCCTGGCTGCAACCGGGTCCCGACGGCCGACTGTGGGCCATCAATCCCGAATCGGGCTACTTCGGCGTCGCTCCCGGTACCAACGCCAAGACCAATCGCAACGCGTTCGACATGGTCCACCGCGACACCTTGTTCACCAACGTCGCACTGAATGCAAACAATGAGCCCTGGTGGGAGGGTCTGGAGGGGCGGCCGACCACGGACTGGTTGGGACGTCCCTACGACCCCAAGAACGGCCCCGCCGCCCATCCGAATTCGCGCTTTACGGTTGCGGCCACGCAGAACCCAGCCTATAGCAAGGCCACGGAGAATCCCGGTGGCGTGCCGCTCTCAGCGGTGATCTTCGGTGGACGTCGCCGCCAGCTGGCCCCGCTGGTATACGAGGCGCGCAACTGGTCGCACGGCGTGCTGATCGGTGCATCGGTGGCGTCGGAGACCACCGCCGCTGCGACCGGCAAGGTCGGGGTCGTGCGCCGCGATCCGATGGCCATGAAGCCGTTCTGCGGCTACAACTTCGGCGACTACTGGGCGCACTGGCTTTCGATCGGGGCAAGCCTCAAGAATCCGCCGCGGATATTCAACGTCAACTGGTTTCGCCAGGATGCGTCCGGCAAATTCCTGTGGCCGGGCTACGGCGAGAATCTGCGCGTGCTGGCGTGGATCCTGGATCGCTGCGCGGGGCGCGGCGGGGCAGTCGAGACGCCGATCGGCTACATGCCGCGACCCTCGGATCTCAATACCGCCGGCCTTGCCATCGACCGCGCGGCGCTCGAGGAGTTGAACGCAGTGCCGAAAGAGGCCTGGCGGCAGGAAGTCGCAGATCTGCGCAGCTATCTGAGTGGCTTCGGCTCGCGCCTGCCCGCTGCGCTGGTCCAGGAACTCGATGCGCTGGAGGGCCGACTGGTCTGAGGCCTGGATGCCCTGCCGGCTGCAGGGTGCGCGCTCAGCTCTCCTCGCAGACGAAGTGAATGGTGAGCGGCGAATCGCGATCGGGAATCCGGCCCAGGCCGATCAGACCCTCGCCCTTGATCGGCATGCTGTCACGGCGCACGAAGGCTTCCTCTTCGCCGCTGATCTTCACGAACGTGCCGTTGGTGCTCTGATCGGTGAGCGTGAAGCGGTTGCGGCTGAATTCGATCCGCGCATGCAGCCGCGAAATCAGATTGCCCCGGATCACGAGATCGTTGTCGTCCGCGCGCCCGATCGCCACCTGCGGCCGCTGCTCATCGAGGACCACTTCCTGACTCTGCACCGATAGCCGCAGACGTCGGGGCCGGCGCGCATCGCGCCCGTTGAGCGCGATCGCGGGCAGCATGCTGGTCACGTCCTCGGTCTGCCACAGGACCTCGTACAACGCGACTTCGCCACCCTGACCGCGAATGACCGCCACATCGATCTGCCGCACGGATGCGCGCCACTCGGGCGACAATCGCTCGACCGTCGCCGAGGTGGTGATGATCTGGCCGGCCTTGGCCTGACTGGTCATGCGGTTGGCGGTGTGAACGCTGCCGCCGAAGACATCGCGATTCTCGAGCACCACCGGCCCGAAATGGCAGCCGATGCGAATCGCGACCGGCTGACCCTCGACGCGCAGCTCGGTGTGCGCCGCAATCTGCTTCTGCATCTGCCCGGCCGCGTTCAGCGCATCGTCCGCCGTCGGAAATGTCGACATCACCTCATCGCCGATGGTCTTGATCAGGGTGCCGTTGTGCTGCTCGGTGGCCTCCCGCATCACATCGATGCAGGTCGCCACCATGTCGCGGGCCCGAACGTCACCCATGACCTCGAACAAACGTGTCGAGCCGACGACGTCTGCGAACAGGATCGCAAGTTCGATGTCTTTGCCCATGCAATCCGGGATCTTATACGAGACAGCTACCGCGCAGTGGCGGAAGCACGCTTAAATTGCCGCCGTGCAAGATTATACGCCGGCAGCGCCCGCTAGGCTGCCTGCAGCAGTGCTACCTCGCGCAGCAGCCGTCCGACGCCCTCTGCGGCCGCTCCGCCGAGGCCGAGCGTGCGTGCGCCCTCCGAGAGGCATTGCCGATAGCGACGTGCTCCGGGCAGCCCTGCGAACAACCCCAGCATGTGGCGCGTGATCGATGCCGGGCGCTCGCCGGCGGCGACTTCCCGTTCGGCATAGGCGGCCATGCGCTCGAGCAGGCTGTCGGCATCGGGAGATTTCCAGCCATCGTCGAACACGCGCTGGTGCAGCTCGGCCAGCACCGCCGGGCGGTGATAGGCCTCCCGCCCCAGCATCACGCCATCGGACCAGCGCAACGCGTTCTCGCTGTGTGCCACCGTGCGCAAGCCGCCATTGAGGCCAATCCACAACCGCGGGAACTGCTGCTTGAGCCGCTGCACCACATCGAACCGCAGCGGCGGCACTTCGCGATTCTCGCGCGGCGACAGGCCGCCGAGCACCGCCGTGCGCGCGTGCACAATGAAATGCGCGCAGCCGGCCCGCGCCACCGTCGCGGTGAATTCACTGAGCCGCTCGAAGTCCGGCTCGTCGAAGTGCGCCACCTCGGCGGCCCTGCCCGCGCGCGGCAGTACCCCGATACGCATCTTGACCGTCACCGGCAGCGTGACCGCGGCGCGCATCGCCGCCACGCACTCGGCTACCTGGCCCGGGTCCAGCATCAGGCAGGCGCCGAAAGCGCCCGCGTGCACGCGATCGCTCGGACAACCGCAATTGAGATTGATCTCATCAAAGCCGGCATCGGCGCCGGCGCGCGCCGCGGATGCGAGCAGCCGCGGCTCGTTGCCGCCGAGCTGCAGCGCGAGCGGACGCTCGGCCGGGGAATATCGCAGCAGTCGTGTGCGGTCACCGTGGACGATGGCGGCAGCGGTGATCATCTCGGTATAGAGCAGCGCGCGCGGGGAGAAGCCGCGCAGGAAGAATCGACAGTGCCGATCGGTCCAGTCCATCATCGGCGCGACGGCGATTCGGCGGTCCAAATCAGGGGAGGCAAACATGGGCGATCGGCGCTGTACCTGTATCTCACGCGCGAGGTGGATTCAGTGTACCTGACGGCCGCGTGGATCCTCGCAGTTCATAGCGATGCGCTCGGCGCTGCATTTCTGGTGATTGCCAGCACGGAGCCGGTCACCGACGGATCGATCGGAGCATCGCTGAACAAGGGCGACGGCATGCCCGGCCGCAGTCCGTCGATCGGGGCCGGCCGGGCGATGTAGTAGCCCTGTGCGAACTGCACCCGCAGCCGCTTGAGCTCGGCGAACACCGCGGCGGATTCGACCTTTTCGGCGATCGTGGCGATGCCGAGCGCGCGTCCGACGTGACTGATCGCCTCCACCATGCTGCGATCGACCGCATCGGTCGTAACGCTGCCGATGAACTGGCCATCGATCTTGAGAAAGTCGACCGGCAGATTCTTGAGGTAGTGAAACGAGGACAAGCCGCTGCCGAAGTCATCGAGCGCGAACCGGCAGCCGCGCTTCTTGAGCTCGCGCATGAAATACACCGCCTCGGCCATGTTGGTGATGACCGCGGTCTCGGTGATCTCGAAGCACAAGCCGCGCGCGATGCGCGGATCCTCGGTGAGGCTCAGCGCGAACTCGAGGAAGCCGCGATCGCCGATCGACATGCCGGACAGGTTCAGCGCAAACAGGAACGGCGGCTCATCGTCACTGGCATGCTCACGCAGCGCCTTGACGGCACGCTGCATCACCCAGCGGTCAATCGCCGAGACCATGTTATAGCGCTCGGCCGCCGGAATGAACTCGCCCGGCAACACCAGCTCGCCGCCGTCGTCGCGCAGACGCACCAGCAGCTCATAGAAGGCCGGCAACACCGGCGAGCCATCGCCGGTGGGCATGATCTGCTGGAAGTAGAGCTCGAGCCGCCCCTCATCGACGGCCCGGGTCACGCGGCTGACCCAGTACATCTCGCGGTGGCGGCCCGAGACCTCGTTTGAGTCGTAAAGGTGCACGCGATTGCGGCCCGAGTCCTTGGCGGCGTAACAGGCAATGTCGGCCGCGCTGAGCAGGCTGGCAGCGCTTTGGCTCTCGCTGGTGATCTCCACCACACCGATGCTGGCGCCGATGCCAGTGGTGTTCTGCTCCCAGGTGAAGCGGTAGTCACGGATGGCCTGGCGGATGTTGTCGGCGAGGTTGGCGCCCTGCTCCGCCGTGCAGCTGCGCACCAGAATGCCGAATTCATCGCCGCCCAGGCGCGCTATGGTGTCGGCGGTGCGCACGTGCGCCTGCAGCAATCCGGTGACGTCGCGCAGCAACCGGTCCCCAGCCGAGTGACCGCAGGTATCGTTGACGACCTTGAATTGATCCAGATCGACGTACAGCAGCGCGTGCGGCCCTTCCTGGCGCTGCGCGCTCTGCAACGCCTCGGCTAACCGGTTGTCGAACTCGCGCCGGTTGATGAGGCCGGTCAGGGCATCGTGACTCGCCTGGTAGGAGAGCGCCCGCTTGAGCCGCCGCTCCTTGGTAACGTCGCGGAACACCACGACCGCGCCGACGATGTCGCCACCGCGGTCGCGAATCGGCGCCGCCGAGTCCTGGATTGCGATTTCCTGGCCCAGCCGGTTGAGCAGCACGCTGTGCTCGGCGAAATGCACCAGCTGGCCCTCGCGCAGGCAGCGCACCAGGGGATTCTCGAGCTTTTCGTGCGTGCCCTCATCCAGCAGCCGCAGCACGGTGCCGAGATGCTCGCCGCGCGCCTCATCCTGGCCCCAGCCCGAGAGCTGCTCGGCGACCGGATTCATGTAGTCAATGCGCCCTTCGCGATCGGTGGTGATGACCGCATCGCCGATCGACTGCAGCGTGACCTGGGCGCGCTCCTTCTCGGCGAACATGGCCTGTTCGGCGCGCTTGCGCTCGCTGATGTTGGCCATGGTGCCCTCGTAGGCCACGACGCGCTGCTCGCTGTCGCGTATCACGCGCGCGCTCTCGAGGACCACCAGGCGCGAGCCGTCGCGGCAGCGCAGTTCGCATTCGGCGTTGCGGATCTCCCCGTGCAGCTGCAGCGAGCACTCGAATTCGGCACGTTCCGCCGGATTCCAGCACAGCACCGACAGCCCGCGCAGGGCGTAGATCTCCTCGGCGCGCTCGAAGCCGAGCATCTTGACGAAGGCCGGGTTGACTTCGAGCATGCGCCCGTCCGCGGCGCACTGATAAACGCCCTCGAGCATGCGGTCGTAGAGGCTGCGGAACTTGGCCTCACTGGCCCGCAGGGCCTCCTCGCCGCGGCGGCGTTCGATGGCGATGCCCGCGAGCCGGGCCGCGTGCGACATCAGGTCCACATCGCGCGCCAACGGCGCACCGGGTTGCGGGCGATAGACCGTCAACGCGCCGAGCACGCGGCCGTTGGCGGTCTTGATCGGAACTGCCCACGCGGCGCGGAAGCCGACCTCGAGTGCGAGTTCGCGCCGTCGCTGCCAGAACGCATCACCGTCGATGTCCGCCACCAGCACTTGCCGTCCAAGGTAGACCGCGGCGGCGCTGGAACCGTTGCGAATATCGACCGTCAGGCGCTGCTCGAGCTTGCGCCAATGGGCGGGCACGCGCCGGCCGATGACTTCGACGAAACTCTGACCGTCGGCGGCGAGCAGGCCGATGGTCACGGTGAAGCTGCCGCTGATCGATTCGATCAGATCGGCGATCGATTCGAGCACTTCGGTCAATGGCGCATCGGCGGCGATGCGCTCGAATACGTTGCGCTCGCCCGCGGTAATGCGCTCGGCGCGGCGGCGCGCCGCCACGTCGGTGATGCTCGCGCGCAGCAGGTGGCTCGCGCCCGGCAGCGCCATCAGGCGCACCTCGGTTTCCACTTCCTGCCCATGCGAATCGCGATGCAGCCACTCGAACACTTGCGGCTTGCCGGCTGCGGCCCGCGCGCAGTATTCGGCGAACAGCGGCGCGGGCTCGGCGCCGCCGGACTGCGACATCGCCGAAAGCTCGACAGCGGTCAGTTTGAGCATGCTTTCGCGGCTGACGCCGAAGAAGCGCAAGGCGTTCTCGTTGGCGTCGACGTAGTGCCCAGTCTGCCGGTCGATCACGACGATCAGCTCCGGTGCGCTCTCGACCAGCGTGCGGTAGCGAGCCTCGCTGTCGCGCAGCGCCTGCTCGGCCCGCACGCGTTCGCTCGTGTCGCGCAGGCAAATCACATAGACGTCGCGACGCTCGATATGCACGCAGCTGACGATGAGCTCGGCCGGGAAGAAATGCCCGTCCTGGTGGCGCGCGCGCGTCTCGTGCGGCCGCAGATCGCCGCGGGCCGCATCGGGGCGCGCCGCGAGCGCCTGCAGTCCCTTTTCTACCGAACCTTGCAGCGGCAGATCGGGCAGCAGGCGCGCGATCGACACGCCGATGATCTCCGCGCGCGAGTGCCCGAAGACCCGCTCGCCGGTCGGATTGAAGATCTTCACGGTGCCGTCGGCACCGCATGTGATCACGACATCCTTGACGTGATCGAGAATGACCTGCCAGTGGCCCGGATCGACACCGCCGAGTCCTTCGCCGTAGGAGCGGGCCTCGTCGGCTATCAGCTGCATCGAGCGCACGATGCCGCGGCGCTCGTCGTCGAGCTGTTCGTAGTAGTTACTGATCAGCGGCAGCAGTCGCGCCAGATCGATCGCCGCGCCCGCTCCGCGACGGGCTGCAACGAGTTGCCCCTGCAGGCGTGGATGCAATTCGTGAGCCGACAGCCTGCCACGATTCGCCGATGTGGGCTGGAGAACTGGTACGGCGTCCAACGCCACCGGCTGTTGTGACATAACCTGGGACTATGACAAGGCGTGACCTCATCATACGAAGCACACAGTTTCGGGCGCGTGAAGCAATGCTGATTTCCGCAAGCGCGGCGCGAGATGCCGCGCGCCGGCCGTTGCCGCAGTCCGCAGCCCGCCCTCAGGAGGCGCTGGCGGCAACGATCAGCGGAATGACGTAGGTGCGGGAGATGGAAGTGTTGCCGTAGTCGACGGTGACCACGGCGTCGAGGCTCAGAACGCCCTCGTGCTGCGGCACGACCGTCACGTCCTGGGCCAGCGTCGCGCCGTCCTGCGGACTGTCGATGTCGAACGTGCGCGCCGACTGCAGCTGCAGCCCCTCTTCGGGCTGGAGCGAAGCGTGAATGTGGCTGATCTCGAGACCGGGTGTCGGCACCAGCGCCAGTACCAGCTGCGCGGACGCACCGACGACCGGCCGCGTCTCGAGCCTGAACTTCAGCCCGATCGGCGGTCCGGATCCACCAGCACTGACCGCCGAGACCATGTCGGCATCGATGGCATCGTTTGGCGTGGCAAAGGGTTTGGATCGGGCAGCGTGCTGCGCAGAGGACTGCGAATTGGCCGCATCCGCGGGCGCCTTGCCGGAACCGCAAGCGCACATCAGCAGCGAGAACACGACGATGATTAGCGGCTCGAGTCCCTTCAACATCAGCGTTTCTGGAGCGGCGCGACGATTCAAGAACATTAGCACACTTCCGCTGCCGCGCCGGTCAAAGGCGCGGCGGTTCGTCGAGCACTTCACACTGCTGGATCAGATCGCCGACATAGCCCTCCCAGTAGCGGGCCTGCCCGGCCCAGGGGAAGGCGCGTGGAAACGCGGGATCCAGCCAGCGTTCGGCGATCCAGGCGGCGTGGTTGAGCATGCGCGCGGCACGCAGAGGCTCGATCAGGCGCAATTCACTGTAATCGAGAGCGCCGAATTGGTTGTACCCTTCCGCGATTTCGCTCCATTGGCGCCGCTGCTCGTCGGCGCTGCCGGAAAGAAACATCCACAGATCCTGGATGCGCGGACCGTTGAGGCAGTCGTCCAGATCGACCAGCAGCGGTCCACGCTGCTGCCACAAAATGTTGCCGAGATGGCAATCGCCGTGCAGGCGGATCGAGGCGATCGGCGCCGCCTGCTCGAAAGCCTCGCTGATCTTGCGCAGCAGCTCAGCGCTGACTTCTCCGTAGCGCTGCCGCATGTGATCCGGTAGCAGATCGGAGCGCAGCAAACCGCGCCGTGCCCGCTCGCCCAATTGTTCCCGCTCCAACGACACCCGAAACTGGAATCGGCGGCGCGCGCCGACCACATGCACTCGAGCCAACGTGCGACCGAGCAACTCGCGCGCCCCGGGTGCATCGAGCTCCGGCGCCGTGCCGGCGCAGAGCGTGAATACAGCCAGCCGGAAGTCGCCGAATCGATGCAGCGTCGTGCCGTTCAACACCAGCGGCGGTGCCACCGGTATCTCCTGCTCCGCGAGCTCCAGAGCAAACGCATGCTCTTCCAGGATCTGCTGGTCCGACCAGCGAGCGTCGCGGTAGAACTTGATCACCACCGGCGCGGCATCGAAGCGACCCACACGGTAGACGCGGTTCTCGTAGCTGTTGAGCGCGAACTGGCGGCCATCGGGCTCGATGCCGAGTGCTTCGGCTGCCTGCATGACGACATCGGGCGTGAGCCCGGCAAACGGCGCTGGCGCGCCCGTGAGACGTGACGGAGTACCGTGTTCGTTCATTTGCAGCGCCGCCTGCGGAACATTGCAGGTATGATTTGAGGTCACCTTTTCGTTGCAAGGTCGCAAGCACAGTGTCGCAGAAAGCAATCCTGATCACAGGTGGCGCCGGCTATATCGGCAGTCACGTTCTGCTGCAGCTGCGGGAGCGCGGCGAGCGGGTGGTGGTACTGGACAACCTCTATACCGGTTTTCGCCAGGCCGTGGGTGATGCATCGCTGGTGATCGGCGACGTCGGCGACCGTGAGCTCGTCGAGCGCGTGATGCGCGAGCACGAGGTCGATACCGTCATGCATTTTGCCGCCAACACCATCGTGCCCGAGTCGGTGAGCGATCCGCTCAAGTATTATGGCAACAACACCTGTGCCACCCGCAACCTGCTGGCCGCGTGCATGCAGCAGGGCGTGCGCCAGCTGGTGTTTTCATCGACCGCGGCCGTGTACGGAATTCCGAACGGAGGAATTGCCACCGAGGAGGGGCAGCTCGCGCCGATCAATCCCTACGGCACTTCCAAGCTCATGTCGGAATGGATCATGCGCGATCTCGCGGCCGTCAGCGACTTCCGCTACGTGAGCCTGCGCTATTTCAACGTCGCCGGCTCCGACCCCAAGGCTCGCATTGGCCAGGCCACGCGCAAGGCGACGCTGCTGATCAAAGTCGCCTGCGAGGTCATCGTCGGCAAGCGACCGCACGTCTCCATCTACGGCACCGACTACGACACGCCCGACGGCACGGGCGTGCGCGACTACGTGCACGTGGAAGACCTGGCACGCGCCCATGTCGACGCCCTGGATTACCTGCGTCGCGGCGGCGCCACGGCGATCTGCAATTGCGGCTACGGCCATGGGTACAGCGTGCGCCAGGTACTCGACAGCGTGCAGCGGGTGGCGGCAAAGCCGCTGCCGATCAAAGAGGAGCCGCGCCGCGCGGGCGACCCGCCGACGCTGATTGCGCGCGCCGATCGCGTGCGCTCGCTGCTCGGCTGGGCACCCCGCCTCGATCAGCTCGACACCATCGTCGAGAGCTCGCTGCGCTGGGAGGAAAAGCTCAAGCAGCATCCCTGGTGACCGGGCAACGCAACCGCGGCGCCACACCGCTCGGTGCAGTGGCTTAGAATGGTTGGATGCGCTGGCCGCTCCCCAAATCGCTGAACGGATTTCTGCTGCTTGGCTTGAGCGTTCTGGCTGGGCCTCTGTTGCTGGCGATCCTCAACGCCACCGTGCAGATGCGTCATCTTGCCGACAGCAGCCAGCGGCTGGTTGCGGACGGCGTGCAGACCACGCGGCTATCGCAGGACCTGTACGCCCAGATTGCGCTGCTCGAGCGCTCGGCAAAGCTCTATCAGGTGCTGGGCGATGCGACGGTACTGGCGGCGTTTCGTGACCATGACCAGCGTCTCAGCGCGATCGTGGTGGCATTGATCGGCCAACTGCACAGTCCGGACGCCAAGGCGCAACTTTCGCGCCTGGTCGACAAGCAGGCACAGATTCGTTCGCTGGTGCTAAGCAACAAATCGCCCGCCAAGGAATCGCCGGAACTCGCCTCGGCTTTCGTGGTGCTCGGCGATCTGGCCTACGCGGCTGCGGGATTGAGCAACCAGCAGATCGACACCGACGTGACGGCCCTGCGTCGCGAGGCCGACCAGGCGCGCAGCGAGCTGTTACTCGAGTCCACGCTGCTGCTGCCGCTGGTACTGATCGTGGTACTGCTGTTCGCGCTGCGCCTGAGCCGGCCGCTGCGGCAGATCGACCGCGCGATCGGCGAGCTCGGGCGCGGCAATTTTTCGCGCAATATTGCCGTGAGCGGGCCGGTGGATCTCGAGCGCCTCGGTCACCAGCTGGAGTGGCTGCGCAATCGGCTGCTGGAGCTGGCGCAGGAGCGCAATCGATTCCTGCGACACATGTCTCATGAGCTCAAGACGCCCTTGGCCAATATACGCGAGGGCACGGAACTGCTCATGGACGGCGCTGTCGGTCAGCTCAATACGGGTCAACGCGAGGTTACGGAGATTCTGCGCGACAATGGCATCAAGCTGCAGCGCCTGATCGAGAATCTGCTCGGCTTCAGCGCCTGGCAGAGCAACAGCACCGGTCTTGACGTGTCGGAGTTCCGGTTGCGGCCCGTGGTCCGACAGGTGCTCGAGAATCAGCAGCTGACGCTGGTGTCGCAGCGCGTACGGCTCGAGGTGCACATCGAGGATCTGACCATGGCGGCGGACCGCGGCAAGATACGGCTCATCCTGGAGAATCTGCTGTCCAACGCCATCAAGTACTCGCCCCGCGGCGGCGTCATCCATCTGCGCGCGCACGCCGATGGCGAGCAGCTGATTCTCGAAGTCGCCGACTCCGGTCCCGGTGTGCCGCTCGATGAGCGCGCACGCATCTTCGAGGCTTTCTACACCGGGCGCGCTCCGGGGGGACGTGTGCCGGGCACCGGCATCGGACTGTCCGTGGTCAATGAATTCGTCAACGTGCATCAGGGTACGGTCGAAATCGTCGACGGCGAATTCGCGGGTGCGCACTTTCGTATCCGCATGCCGATGCGGGTCGTACCGCAGATTGCGCTCAAGAGGCAGGCCGATGCGGCCTAGCACACCCGCCTTGGTGTTCCTGGCGTCGGCGCTCGCGCTGTCGGGCTGCGCGAGCATCGAAGCGCTGCGCGCGCCGCCGCCCGCGCAGCACAGCGAGAGCCGCACCGAGGATCGCGACACCGTTGCCGCGGTATTCATGGCAGGTACATTTCAGAGCATGCAGCACCTGGCCCAGGCCGCGCCGGCCGAGCAGGCCGAGATCTTTACCGCCGCGCGCGATGCTTACGACCGCACTCCGCAGGGCAGCGCCAAGCTGCGCTATGCGCTGATGCTCGCGACACCGGGGCATCCCGCGCGCGATCCCGAGCTCTCGCGTAAGCTGTTGCGCGAGTTGGCGGCTCAGCCCGAGGTGCTGCAGCCGCTGGAACGAGCGGTGACGCTGGTCGAGCTCGCTCAGATCAACAAAGAGCTCGAGCTGAAGACCGAGAACGAGAGACTCTCACAGAGCGGCGAGACGCGTGCTGATCGCGATCACAACGCCGCGGCCCAACGCCGTCTGCAGACCGAGATGGACGATAATGCCCGCTTACGCAAGCAGCTCGAGGATGCCCAGGCCAAACTCGACGCCATCGCCAATATCGAACGCAACCTGACCCAGCGCAAATCAGCCAACGAGGGAGGCCAGCCGTGAATCAGCCCCTGCAACGCAAGGCCCGCATCCTGGTTGTGGACGACGATCCGGGGCTGCTGCGCCTGCTCACCATTCGGCTGCGAGCCGAGAACCATGAGGTCGAAGCGGTGGAGAACGGCGTGCTGGCGCTGGCCGCCGCCAGCCGGTTCCGGCCCGATCTGGTCATCTCCGATCTGCGCATGGATCAACTCGACGGCATCGGCCTGCTCAAGGAACTGCAGACGCGCTGGCCGGGCCTCAAGGTCATCCTGTTGACCGCGCACGGAACCATTCCGGACGCGGTGCAGGCGACGCAGATGGGCGCATTCGGATTCCTGACCAAACCGGTCGAAAAGCAGGAGCTGCTCGATCAGGTGCAGAAGGCGCTCAAGATATCGGGCTTCGTCGACACGGACCAGGATTGGCGCTCGGATCTGATCACACGCAGTCCCTTCATGGAGGAGAAACTGGCGCAGGCGCACATGGTCGCGGGTACCGATGCGCGCGTGCTGGTCACCGGCGAGAGCGGCACCGGCAAGGAACTGCTGGCGCGCGCGATCCACAAGGCCAGTCCGCGACGCAACCGCCCGTTCGTGGTCATCAATTGCAGCGCCATGGCCGAGAACATGCTCGAGAGTGAGTTGTTCGGACACGCCAAGGGTGCATTCCCCGGCGCCACCGGTGAGCACCGCGGCCTGTTTCAGACCGCCGAGGGCGGCACATTGCTGCTCGATGAGGTCGGAGACCTGCCCATGCGCCTGCAGGTCAAGCTGCTGCAGGTACTGCAGGAAAATGCGATCCGGCCGGTCGGCAGCACCGAGAGTATTCCGATCAACGTGCGGGTACTCTCTTCGACGCACGCCGAGTTGCCGCAACTGCTGAGCAACGGACAATTTCGCGAGGATCTCTATTATCGGCTCAACGTCGTGCACATCGAGATGCCGCCGCTCAATCGCCGCCGCGAGGACATTCCTCTGCTGGTCGCACATTTCCTGGCCGCGATCGCGCAGGAGAGCGGCAGCCGCAAGATCTACGCGCCCGAGGCGGTGGAATTGCTGGCCACCAGCGACTGGCCCGGCAACGTGCGCCAGCTGCAGAACGTCGTGCGCCAGAACGTGGCGCTGTCGCAGGCGCCGATCATCCCGGTGGAACTGGTGCAGCAGTCCCTCGGCGGCTCTCAGGGCAAGCTGCCCTCGTTCGACGAGGCGCGCGATGAATTCACGCGCAGTTACCTGTCACAGATCCTGCAGATCACCGGCGGTAATGTCAGCCAGGCCGCGCGCCTTGCCAAACGCAACCGCACCGACTTCTACAAGTTGCTCGGCAGGCACCTGCTGGTGCCGGACGACTTCAAGGGCCGATAGCCGCCATCAGGAGCGACGAAGTTTATGAATGCTCAGCCAAAGGATGCTGCCTTGCCGCCGCGCCGACGTACGCTCGCTGCCACGATCGAGCCGTTCGACTCGTTCTGGGAAGCCCCTGACGACATCGAAAAGGGCTACCGCAGCTTTGCGCTGTTCTACAAGGACAACTACGCCAGGCTCTTGCCCGCGAACAAGAACGCCAACATCCTGTGCGTATCGTGCGGGCCGGGCTATGGCGTGAGCCTGCTGAACTCGATGGGCTATACCAACGTACTCGGCATCGATTCGTTTCCCGACAAGATCGAGTACGCGCTCAAGCGCAAGCTCAACTGCCGAGTTGCCTACGCCTTTGAATTCCTCGAGGACAGCGCCGACGGATCGTATGAGCTGATCTTTGCCGAACAGGAGCTGAATCACCTGACCAAGCCCGAGATCCTCGAATTCCTGATACTGTGCAAGCGCAAGCTCAGGCCGGGCGGTCGCTTGATTTCATTCGCGCTCAACGGCGCCAATCCGATCACCGGCGCCGAGGCGCTGGCACAGAACTTCGATCACCAGAATACCTTCACCGAGTACACGTTCCGGCAGGTCCTGCTGCACACGGGCTTCGACGACGTCAAGGTATTCGACCTGCACCTCTACGTGTTCTACAGCAACCCGTTCAACTATGTGGCGTGGGCCGCAGCGGCCTTGCTGAACCTGATGTTTCGAGCCTGCTTCATTCTCTACGGCAAGAACAACAAACTCTTCAGCAAGAAGATCGCGGCCACCGGCGTGCGCCCCGCCTGAGGCGAGCGCACTCAAGCGGCCGATCAGGCGACACGCGATGGCGTCGCCTCGGCGTCCATCTGCAGCTGCTCGGCCGACATGTTCTTGATGTGCATGCGATACCAGGCTTCGGCGTTGAGCAGCAGCCAGAGCCGGTTGCCGTGATCGGCTTTGCCGGACAAGTGCTCTGCCACCAGCGCGTTCATCGGCGCCGCGCGCAGGATCCCGTCCTGCACCAGCTGTGAACTGGGCAGCATCGCCGCGTACAGACGGCGGTACTCCTGCTGCAGCAAGTACGGCATTGCCACCGAGAATCCCTGCTTCGGCCGTTGCAGCAGCGACTGCGGCAGATAACGGGATGCCAGCAGCCGCTGAATGTAGCGCAGACTCTTGCCGCGGACTTTCATGTCGCACGGCAGCCGCGCGGCAAACTCCGCCAGGATGTGATCCATGAAGGGGCTGCGCGCTTCCAGGCCATGCGCCATCGTCATGCGATCGGTGATCATGACGGGATGGTCCGCGAGCCGCACTTCCGCATCGGCGTATAACATTCGGTCCAGGGGCTCGGCCTGCATGCGCTCGAACGGCTCGCGGATGCAGGCCTCTGCGTCGAAGTTCTGCAACGCGCCGCGGGTGCGGTCGGTAAACAGCCTGCTGCGCGCCTCGGCGTCGAAATAGAAATACGACAGACTGCTGGCATAGCGCGCACCGCCACTGCGGAACGACATCATCTGCAGCCAGCGCAGCTGATGACCGCGGCTCTTGTACCAGGAGCCGGTCGGAACCATGCGCAGCATCGGACCGATCACGTGACGGCGGACGGCGGCCGGTAGCTGCGCATAGAGCTCGGCGTACTGATAGCCGTAGTAGCGGTCATAGCCGCCGAACAGTTCGTCCCCGCCGTCGCCGCCGATCACGACTTTCACCGTGCGGCGCGTGAACTCGGCGAGCTCGTAGGTGCAGAGCGCCAGGGGATCGGACGGCTCATCGAGATGCCAGACCAGCTTGGGCAGGGATTCCGCCAGGTTCAGTTTCAGCGTGCCCTGGTGATGCTCGGTGCCGTAGAGCTCCGCCACCTGGCGCGCGTACGGAGCTTCATCGTAGGACTGATGTGGCACGCTGAGCGTGAAGGTCGGAAAGCTGCCGGTCACGCAGTGCTTTGCCAGCATCGCGACGATCAGGCTCGAATCGAGCCCGCCGCTCAGGAAGGCGCCGACCGGCACATCGCTCGCGAGGTGCAGGCGCAGCGCGGTCAGGATCTCGGCTTCGAGGGCATCGGTCAGCTCATTCTCTGAGCCGGTGAGCTTCGGCTGGTACCGTAAGTTCCAAAACCGCCACAGGCGCGCTTTCTCGCCCTGGCGCGCCACCAGCGCGTGTCCGGGCGGCAGCTTGTGCACGCCCGTGAACATGCTGCGCGGTGCGGCGATCAGCCGCAACGCAAAATATTGATCCAGTGCCTCGAGATTGAGTCGGCGCAGCGAGCTGTCGAATGCCAGCACGCCCTTGATTTCCGACGCAAACGCGAAGTACCCGTTCTGCTCGGCATAGAAGAATGGCTTCTGGCCGAGATGATCCCGTGCCGCGAACAGCTGCTGCTTCTCCGTATCCCAGAGCGCGAACGCAAACATGCCTCGCAGATACTTGAGGCAGTCCTCCCCGTACTCGCGATACAGGTGCAGGATCACTTCGCAATCGCTGTTGGTCAGAAATTGATGGCCGCGGGTCTGCAGCTCCTGACGCAGCTCCTTGTAGTTGTAGATCTCGCCGTTGGCAACGAGCCACAGGCTCTTGCGCGCGTCATGCAGCGGCTGATGCCCGGTGCTCAAATCGATGATCGACAGGCGGCGATGGCCGAGAGCGGCGCCCTCGCCCACGAACCGACCCTCGTCATCGGGCCCCCGATAAGCGAGCGCATCGAGCATGCGCCCGAGCGCCTGCGGATCAGCCGCCCCTGCTCCGACGATTCCCACTATGCCGCACATGCGTACCCCAATCTGCTCACAGGTAGCCGGAAGTCCGATACCACTCGGCTGTCTTGTTCGCCCCCTCCGCAAAGCGGACCTGGGGCGAGAAATCCAGCAACTCACGACTCTTCTTGACCGAAAACAGAAACGACTTGGTAAAAAAATCGAGCCGGCGCTGAGTCAGCGGCGGCTGGATGCCGAGCGGTCGCAGTGTCGTTTCGAGCACCGCGGCGGCCGCGCGAAATGGCCAGATTGGAATGCGCCGGATGCCGCCCGCGCGGCGACCCACGGCGTCGGCTACCTGTCTGACCATGTCGTTGGTGCTCATGACTTCATCGCCACAGTAAACAAACGTCTGGCCAACCGCCATGGGGTGCTGGGCCGCGAGAATCAGCGCGCTGATCAGATCGTCGACATAGATGACCTGCCGAAGGTTCTGGCCGGAACCCAGCACGATGAAGCGCCCACGATCGATTGCCTTGAACAGCTTCAGCAGCCGAAGATCGCCGGGCCCGTAGGTCTCGGAAATGCGCGCAATGCAGGTTTCGATACGGGAGTCGTAGGTTCTGACCAGCTGTTCGGCTTCCAGTTTCGTGCGGCCGTAGATATTCGCCGGCCGCGGTGGGCTGTTCTCATCGAGCTGGCCTTGCGACGCCTCGCCGTAGATACCGATGGTGCTGCCATACACGAAGCGGCCGACGCCCGCGGCCACCGCCGCATCGATCAGCTCTCGCGTCGCACCCACATTGATATCGCGGAAATAGGCGTCGGGCACGTTGCCCTCGTGCTGTGCGGCAGCCAGATGTATCACCGCAGTGCAGCCGTTGACCAGGCTGGCCGCGAATTGGGCGTCGAGCAGCGAGCCCGCATTGACGCGCACACCAAGCTTGGTCAATCGCTCGAGGCGGCCCTGCTCTACCGGGGTCTCGGCACGACCCGTGGCCACCATCTCATGGCCCTGGTTGGCCAGGTGCTGCGCCAGATTGCTGCCGATGAAACCGGTCGCGCCGGTTACCAGAATGCGCATGGCGTCCGCTCAGCCGTCCTGCCGCCCCTCAGACGGCGGCAACGGCCCGACTCACGAGTTCATTTGGGGCCGCGCTGGCTTTTGGGAGGGCCTCGCCACTGGGGAGTGTGCTGCGCCACTTCAGGATGGCATCGACGATGCGTTCCGCCGCATGGCCGTCGCCGTACGGATTCTGCGTTCCGACCATGGCCTGATAGGCATCGGGATCGGTAAGCAGTTGATCCACCGCGCGGAAGATCTTTACCGGATCGGTACCGACCAATTTCGCCACGCCGGCGGCGATGCCCTCCGGGCGTTCGGTCACCTCCCGAATCACCAGTACCGGGCGCTTGAGCGAGGGGGCTTCTTCCTGCACGCCGCCGCTGTCGGTCACTATCAGATCGCTGCGGGCCATCAGATGTACGAAATCGAGATACGGCAGCGGATCGACCAGCACGATGCCTGGTTTGCCCGATAGCGCGCCCTCGACGATATCGCGCACGGCGGGATTGCGATGGGTCGGCAGCACCACGGTCAGATCCGGGTGAGCCGCCTTGATCCGAAGAATGGCATCCGTGACGTTGCGCATCGGCTCGCCGATGCTTTCCCTTCGATGCATGGTCACGAGCAGTACCTTGCCCTGGCGTGGCAGGCGATTGAGCGCCGGATCCTCGAAACGATAGTCGCTGCGCACACTCTGCAGCAATGCATCGATCACGGTATTGCCCGCGAGCACGATCCGCTCCTGCGGCACGCCTTCCTTCAGCAGCGCGTTGCAGGCTTCGCGCGTCGGCGCGAAGTGCAGGGTGCTGACGATCGTGGTGACGCGGCGATTCATCTCTTCCGGGAAGGGTTGCTCCAGGTCACCTGTGCGCAGCCCCGCCTCGACATGTCCGACCGGAATGCGCTCCAGGAACGCGGCCATCGCCGCGGCACACGTCGTCGTGGTATCGCCCTGCACCAGCACCATGTCGGGGCGTACATCCCGCAGCACCGCCGGCAGCAGTGACAGCACCCGTCCGGCCGTTTCGGCCGGCGACTGGGCAGTCTGCATGACGTTGAGGTCAAAATCTGCGGTCAGGCTGAACGATCTCATGATCTGATCGAGCATCTCGCGATGCTGCGCCGTCACGCAGACCAGCGATTCGAATTTGGGCGCGCAACGCTGCATCGCACGGACGACCGGCGCCATCTTGATGGCCTCGGGCCGGGTGCCAAAGATACTCAGGATTCTAGGGGCCATTGACCGCCCCTGCCTGCAGCGCAAGAGTCAAGCTCCATTCTCCGGACGAGGACAGGAGTAAATAGCCTAGCGGATATGTCTTTCCCCGGATCGGGTCCGCATCACATTCCCGGAAG
>DASYNV010000104.1:0-2314 GCA_036008365.1 Steroidobacteraceae bacterium
GCCGTGCGCGACGCCGAGGGAAGGCAGCCGGTCTTCGATGGGATACGTCTCGCGCTGACGCAAGGCCAGGGATGGCTCGACTATCTCTGGCCGAACGCGCAGACGAGCCGCATCCAGCGCAAGATAACTTACGTCCTGCGAATCGACGACCGGACAGTCTGCGGCAGCGGCTACTACAAACTCGATCCGCCGTGATGATCGCGGCTGCCCCCACGGATGCCCGGACAACGCGCCCGCGGGACCCGACCATGGTCCCTGATGGCGGCGCCCTCGACGCAACGCAGATGCCGGCCCAGTTCCGCGGCCCTGCCACGCCCCGCGCTGTCTTCCGCAACCTTTCGCTCGGGCGGAAGGTTGCGTTGATCCCCGCACTCACGCTGCTGCTGATGGGCCTGATGCTTGCCGTTGCAGTGCAGACTGGCAAGCAGGACACCGCAGCGCTGAGCGCCCTCGACCGCGACGTGTTCGAGCCGCTCAACCGCGCCCAGACCATGAAGGACGGTATAACGCAGCTGCACACCCGGCTTTTCGCGCTCCTTTCGCTCGGCACCAATCAATCCGATCCGGCCGCCCAGAAGCTTGCCGCGGGTGCACTCATCGCGCACCTCGATGAGCAAGTGAGCAGGTTCGACCGCTTGCTCGATGCAACCAGCGCGGTGCCTCCCCCCATCGCCGCGCGCCTGCGCGAGGAGTTCGCCAGCTACACCACCGGGGTGCGCGAGACCGCCGCCTTCGCGGCCTACGACGCGAGCTACGGTGCGCTGCTCGCCGGCGGTACCGACGATCACTTTGTCATTCTGCGCGCTGATCTTGCCGACCTTGTGCAGTCCCTCGCGCTGCGTCGCATGTCACTCACGAAGGAAGCCGTCACCAGCAGCGTCAAAGCACAGCACCAGTTGCTCAGCCTTGGCCTTGGCGCCGTCGTACTCGCGCTGCTCGGCTCGGCCCTGGTCGGGCGCAGCATTTCCGGGCCGGTGCTCCGACTGACGGCGTTGATGAACGGGCTTGCCGGGGGCAACACCGATCTCGCGGTCCCGGGGGCCGAGCGGCGGGACGAGGTCGGCGCCATGGCGCGCGCGGTCGAGGTCTTCCGTGCCAACGCCATCGCGCGCCGCCAAGGCGAGATTACGCTGCGACACACCAACCTGCTGTTCGACACGGCGTTGAACAGCATGCTGCAGGGCATGCTGGTATGGAGCCCGGACCATCGGGTGCAATTGGCCAACGACCGCTTTTTTGCAATGCACGACCTGCCTCCGGGCGGCATCACGCCAGGTACGACGGTGCGTGAGATGGTCGACACCTTGGTCCGCCTGGGGCTGTATCTCGACCAGGATCCCGAGGTGGTTTGTGCCGAGATCATCGAGCGGTTGACCACGCGGCGGTCGACACAGATCGAGATGGAGGTGCGCACTGGCCGGCTCGTTCGAATCGCGTACGAGCCGATGGCCAATGGCGGCACCGTCGTTACGTTCGAGGATGTGACCGAGAAGCGCCGAAATGAGCAACAAATTGCCTTCATGGCACACCACGACGCGCTGACCGGCCTGCCGAACCGCGTGCTGTTCCATGAACACATGGATGCGGCGGTCGCGCAGCTCGGCGAGGGCCAGCATTTTGCCGTGCTCTGCCTCGATCTCGACCACTTCAAGGAGGTCAACGACACACTGGGCCACGCTGCCGGCGACGAGCTGCTGCGCATGGTGGCCGGACGCCTGCGCCTCTGCATGCGCGATCGCGACATGGTCGCCCGCCTTGGCGGTGATGAGTTCGCCATCGTGCTGGCCGGCTCGATCGGCGGCCCGGCGCCGGCGGCCTCGCTTGCGGCACGGCTCGTGGCGTCGATCGGCTCGCCCTACGAACTGGCAGGCCGCAACATCGTCATCGGTACGAGCATTGGCATCGCGCTGTTCGAACCGGGGATGCCCGGCGCCGAGCTCTTGAAACGGGCCGACGTCGCGCTCTACCGTGCGAAGGAGGAGCGCGGGAGCTTCGCCTTCTATGAGCCAGGCATGGATGCGCACCTACAGGACCGTCACGAGCTAGAGGCGGATCTGCGGCTCGCCGTGCAACATGGCGAGTTCGAACTCCATTACCAGCCGCTCTACAATCTTGCGGAAGACCGGGTCACCGGCTTCGAGGCGCTGGTGCGCTGGAACAGCCCGACGCGTGGCCAGGTCTCGCCGGCCGACTTCATACCACTTGCCGAGCAGACCGGACTGATCGTCCCGATTGGCGAGTGGGTGTTGCGCACCGCCTGCGCCGAGGCGGCGACCTGGCCGTCCCATGTCGGCGTGGCGGTGAACCTTTCGCC
>DASYNV010000105.1:0-2259 GCA_036008365.1 Steroidobacteraceae bacterium
GACGGCTTTCCGTGTCCGCTCAACGGCAAGGCCGATGCGCAGGTGGTGTGCGTCGATCCGGCACTCGCACGCCACGCGAACCTGTCGCTGCTCACGGGCGCTTACGTCTCGCGGCTCGAGACCGACGCCACTGGCCGTCGCGTCTCGGCGGTGCACGTCAACCGCGGCGGACGCTTCGAGCGCTACTCGGCGGAGCTGGTGGTGGTAGCCTGCGGCGCGCTGTCCTCGGCGCTGCTGCTGCTGCGCTCGGTCAGCGCCAGGCACCCGCGCGGACTTGCGAACGCCTCGGGCCAGGTGGGCCGCAACTACATGCGCCACAACCAGTCGGTGCTCATGGCGCTGATGCGCGAGCCGAACCAAACCGTGTTCCAGAAGACGCTCGCGGTCAGCGACTACTACTTCGGTTCAGACGACTGGCCCTTTCCGCTCGGGCTCATCCAGATGTGTGCCACGGCGCACGGCGCCGAGATTCGCGGCGAAGCTTTGCCTGAGTGGCTCGAATGGCTGCCGAAGACCCCGTTCGACCTCATGGCGCGCCATGCGATGGCCTTCTGGCTCTCGAGCGAGGATCTGCCGCGGCCCGAGAACCGGATCTTCTATCACGGCGAGCGCGTGATTCTCGATGTCACCGAGAACAACCTGCAGGCGCACCGGCACCTGCGGCAGAAATTGCAGCAGGCGCTGAGCGCCAGCGGTGCGCATCCGACGCTGATGCAGCGCCCCCTCTACCTGGGCAAGGATGTCCCGGTCGGCGGCACCGCCCACCAGGCGGGAACGCTGCGCTTCGGCGCCGATCCGGCCAGCTCGGTGCTGGATCTGAACTGCAAGGCGCACGAGCTCGACAACCTCTACATCACCGATGCGAGCTTCTTTCCATCGATCGGCTCGGTCAATCCCACGCTGACCATCATCGCCAATGCGCTGCGCGTGGCCGATGGCATCCGCGAGCGGCTCAAGCCGACGGCGCCCGAAAACCCGACACCTGCCAGCCATCCTGTTCCTTGAGTCGCAGCATCGCGAAGGCGGCGACCAGCGTGATCGCCGCCGCGATCAGGAAGGCAAGCGAGAAGTCATGCTGTGAGAGCGCGTGACCCGTGGAGCTCAGCGACAAGGCGGCCGCGCCGAAGCTCACCCCGAAGCTCATCGACAGGCGCTGCGCAAACAGCGAGACGCCGTTGCTGCGGCCCATGTCGGCGTGCTCGATGTCGGCCAGCGCCAGGGCGCCGATGCTCGAGAATATCGAGGAACGAATGGTGCCGAACAACAGGATGTAGGCTGCGAACAGCAGCACCGGCGACCATTGGCGGAATTGCGTGAAACCCACCAACATCGCGCTCGCGGCCAGGCAGGCGTAGAACAGAGCGCGCCGGAAGCCGACGCGCGCCAGCACGAACGAGATGAAGGGACGCGTCACGAAAGTCCCGGCCGATTCCAGGAAGGTCAATAGGCCCGAGTGGAACGCGTTGTAGCCGAACTGCAGCTGCAGCAGCGTCGGCAGCAGGATCTGGGTAGAGAACAGTCCGGCGCGCGCGACGCTGCCCGCCAGGATCGCCACCGAGAAACTGCGGATGCGGAACAGCGCCGGGTCGATCAGCGGGGCGCGGCGGCGGTGCGCGTGCACCGCATAGAGAGAGCCGCACAGGGCCACGACGACCCCGAGCCCGGCCAGTAGCGGTGGCGGCAGCATGTGGTGACCGAAGGCCTCGATCAGCGCCTGCAGCGCGGCGGCGCCGACGCCGACCAGAACGAATCCGAACCAATCGAAACGCCCCTGCGGTGTCGGTTCGGTGGCCGGTATGAAGCGCGCGGCCAGCACGACACCAAGCAACCCGATCGGTACGTTGATGAAGAAATTCCAGCGCCACGAGAAATAGGTGGTGATGAATCCGCCGACGACCGGGCCCAAGGTGGGCCCGATCATGGCGGGCAGCAGCATGTAGTTCATGACCGAGACCAGCGCGCGCTTCTCCACGCCACGCGTCAGGATCAGCCTGCCCACCGGTCCCATCATCGAGCCGCCCATCCCCTGCACGAAGCGCCCGATCACGAGCGCGACGATCGAGTGGGAAAACCCGCACCAGAGCGAGCCCGCGACGAACACCAGCATCGCGGCGCAATAGACGCGCCGCGCACCATAGCGGTCGGCCACCCAACCGCTGATCGGGATCAGGATGGCGAGCGCGATCAGGTAGGCCGTGACCGCGACGCTCAAACGCAGTGCCGACTCATGCAGATCGGCCGCCATCTGCGGCAGCGAGG
>DASYNV010000106.1:0-19486 GCA_036008365.1 Steroidobacteraceae bacterium
CTTCAAGCAATCCGGCTTCGGACGCGACCGCTCGCCGCACGCGATCGACAAGTACACCGACCTCAAGACCATCTGGACGGCATTCAAATGAGCGGTGCCAAGAGGCGTGCCGCGCACAGCATCGAGAGCACCGGCGAGCTCAAGGGCCCGGTGATTGCGCACCGGATCGAATCGATCCAGATCAGCCACCATCGGCTCGACTTCCAGCCGCCGTTCCGCGCCAGCTGGGACAGCAAGCCGCGCCACCACTTCGATGCCACGATCGTGCGCGTCCGAACCGAGGATGGACTGGTCGGCGTCGGCTCGGGCGACCGGATGCTCGGCTTCGCGGGCCACGAGCATCTGTTCATCGGCCAGGACGCGCTGGCGATCGAGCGCCACTACCGGGTGCTCTCGCACATCGATTTTCACTACGGCCGCTGCTGGCCGCTCGACCTCGCGCTCTGGGACCTCGCCGGCAAGATCACCGGCCAGCCGTGCTGGAAGCTGCTCGGCGGTCTTTCGAGCCGCGTGCGCGCCTACGCGTCATCGGGCGTCCTGCGCGACCCTGCGGCGCTGGCCGATCAGGCCGAGCGTTACCTGGCGCAGGGCTTTCGGGCGCTCAAGATCCGCTTTCATCGCGCCGACTGGCGCGAGGACATCAAGGCGCTCGAGACGGTCCGGGCGCGCGTCGGAACGCGGCTCGAGCTCATGGTCGACTGCAACCAGGGCTGGCGCATGCCCTGGGACACTCAGGCCGCCTGGACCTACAAGGATGCGCTTGCCGTGGCGCGCGAGCTCGAACGGCTCGACATCTACTGGATGGAGGAGCCGCTGCACCGCGCCGACTATGGCGGCATGCGCGCGCTGCGTGAGGCAACCGACGTGCGGATCGCCGGCGGCGAGATGACGCGGCAGCTGCACGAGCTGCGCGAGCTCATCACCGGCGGTTGTCTCGATGTACTGCAGCCGGATGTCGCACTCGTGGGCGGCATCACCGGCCTGCGCCGCGCCGCGATCATGGCGCAGGAGCATGGCGTGGTGTTCACGCCCCATACCTGGACCAACGGCATGGGCGTGACCGCCAATGCGCACCTCGTGGCGGGGATCGGCGATTCACCGTTTCTGGAGTATCCGTTCGATCCACCGGAGTGGGACCTGCCCCTGAGGGATTTCATGCTGGCCGAGCCGCTCGGCGTGGATGCCGACGGTTGGTTGAACCTCCCCGAAATCCCGGGTCTGGGCTACGAGCTCAACCGGCAGGTTCTTGACCGGACGCGTGTGAGCTAGGGTGGGTCTGACGCATGGCCGATCGTCCCAATCTGCTGATATTGATGGCCGATCAGCTGACCGCGGGCGCCTTGCGCGCCTACGGCGGTCGCACTGCGCACACACCGCACATCGATGCGCTCGCGGATCGCGGCGTGTTGTTCGAGTCTTGCTACTGCAACAGCCCGCTGTGTGCGCCGTCGCGATTCTCGTTCCTGTCGGGACAGTTGCCCTCGAAGATCGGTGCCTACGACAACGCGGCCGAGTTTCCGGCGCAGGTGCCGACCTTCGCGCATTACCTGCGCGCCGCGGGCTACCAGACCGTGCTCTCGGGCAAGATGCATTTCTGCGGGCCCGATCAGCTGCATGGCTTCGAGGAACGGCTGACGACGGACATCTATCCATCCGACTTCGGCTGGACGCCGGACTGGAACCGCTTCGATGAGCGTCCTGGCTGGTATCACAGCATGGATTCGGTGCTGCAGGCCGGTCCCTGCATCCGCACCAACCAGATCGACTTCGACGACGAAGTGGTGACCGCCGCGCGCCAGAAACTCTTTGATCTCGCCCGCGGCAATGATCGCCGGCCATTTTGCCTCGTGGTGTCGATGACGCACCCGCACGATCCCTATGCCATACCGCACGAGTATTGGAGTCGCTACCGCGACCAAGATATCGCGCCACCGCGCGTGCCGGACCTGGTCGGACGCGAAGATCCGCATTCGCGCCGGCTGCGGCACGTCATTGGCCTCGATCTGGCACAGCCGACCGACGCGCAGGTGCACGCCGCGCGACGCGCCTATTACGGCGCGGTGTCATACATCGACGAGCAGGTCGGTTTGCTCGTGAGCACATTGCGTCAGGCCGCGCTCGATGCCAACACCGTGGTCATACTGCTCGCCGATCACGGCGACATGCTCGGCGAGCGCGGGCTCTGGTACAAAATGAGCTTTTACGAGCCGGCCTGCCGCATACCGCTGATCGTGCACGCGCCGGGCCGCTACGCCGCGCGCCGGGTCGCGACACCCGTCTCGCTGCTCGATCTGCTGCCGACCCTCGCCGAGCTCGCGAGCGACGGCGCGGTCCCTCGCTATGCGGCCCCCATTGATGGGCGCAGCCTGCTCGACGCGCTCGAAGGCGGCAACGGCAACGGTGCGCAGGAAGTCATCGGCGAATACCTGGCCGAGGGCGCGATTGCGCCGATCGTCATGATCCTGAAGGATCGACAGAAATTCATTCACTGCCCGGTCGATCCCGACCAGCTCTACGATCTTTCGGCCGATCCGGACGAGCGCGTGAATCTGGCGGCGCAGCCGGGCGCGAACGCCTCGGCAGCGGCGCTGATTGGGTCGCTGCGCCAGGAAATCTCGCGGCGCTGGGATTTGACCGCGGTGCATGCGCAGGTGCTCGCAAGTCAGCAGCGCCGACACTTGGTCTATGAGGCGCTGCGGCAGGGACGCTATCGCCCGTGGGACTTTCAGCCGTTGCGAGACGCCAGCCGGCTCTACGTGCGCAACGACCAGGAGCTCAACGACCTCGAGAGCATGGCGCGCTTTCCGCGCCTCTCCTAGCGCTGAGGTCAGCTGCGTGGGCGCTGGTTGTCCGGATCAAACAGCGGCTCGCGGCCGACCGTGGCCGCGCAGCGCTCGCCCAGGACGTCGAGCTCGAGTGTGGTACCCGCCGCCGCGAGATCGGCTCGCACATAGGCCAGTGCGATGCTGCGATCGAGCGTGTGACTCCAGGCGCCCGAGGTCGTGATGCCGACCACTTCCCCACCGGAATAGACGGCGCTGCAGCTCGGCGCGTCAGCCGTGCCGGCACTGTCGAGTATCAACGGCACCATTCGACGGGTCACCCCGCGACGCTGCTGCGCGAGCAACGCCGCCTTGCCCACAAAGTCCGGTTTATCGAGCGCGACGAATCGATCCAGCGCGGCTTCGAGCGGCGAGTAGCCGGTTTCAAGGTCCGACTTCCATCCGCGGTAGCACTTGTCGATGCGCAGACTGTCCATGGCGTAAAGGCCAAAGGGCACGAGAGCGTGAGAGGCGCCTGCGGCGATCACCGCGTCATGGACGCGTTCGAGATTCCCCATCGGCACGTGCAGTTCCCACCCGAGCTCGCCAACGTAGTTCACGCGCAGCGCCAGCACGGGCGCTGAGCCGATCTCGATCCGGCGTGCCGATAGCCAGGGGAATGCATGATTCGAGAGCTCGGCCGTGGTCAGTGGCTGCAGGAGCTCGCGGGCGCGCGGCCCCGCGACCACCAGGGTGCCGAGTTTTTCCGAGAGCTGCTCGATCCGGACGGAGCCGTCGGCCGGCATGGCGGAGGTGAGAATGTCGTGGTCGTGCAGCTCGGCCGCCGCGGCGCAGACGGCATAGAACTGATGCGTTGCAAGCCGCGTCAATGTGAACTCGCTGACGATGCCGCCATTGTCATTGAGTGCGTACGCCAGTGAGATTCGATTGAGATCAGGGAGTCTCGAGCACAGCAGGCGGTCGAGGTAGCCTTCGACTCCCGGGCCTTCGATCATGAACTTGGTGAAACCGGGCATATCCATGACGCCGACGGCCGTGCGCACCGCCTGCACCTCGGCACGCACGTTGGCCATCCAGCCTCGTTGACGACGAAAGCTCAGGGTTGCCTCGGCGGCGCTGCCCCGGTCGTACCAGAGCGCGCGCTCCCATCCGCCGCGAGTGCCGAAGCGTGCGCCGACGCTCGCGAGACGGTCATGGAGGGCAGAGGTGCGCAGCGGACGTCCCCCGGGACGCTCTTCGTACGGAAACGCCGGTGCGTACTCGTAGCGATAGGTCTCGATCGCCTTCGCGATGCTGTAGCTCGTGGTTGCATAGGCCGAGAAGCGGCGCGGATCCAGCGGCCACAGGTCCCACTCGGGCCCGCCGTTGGCGACCCACTCCGCCAGGGCCTTGCCCGCGCCGCCAGCCTGCGCAATACCGAAACTGAAGGTATTGCAGTGAAAGAAATTCCTGAGCCCGTGCGCCGGGCCCAGATACGGCAGTCCGTCGGGCGAATAGGGGATCGGTCCATTGACGACGCGTTTGATGCCGGCGGCGGCCAGCGCCGGTACACGGCGACAGGCGGCCTCGATGTAGGGCTCCAGGCGCTCGAGGTCGTCGCTCCAGAGCTTGTACGAGAAGTCCGCAGGGATTCCATCGAGCCAGGCCGGGGTTGCCTGGTGCTCGTAGGGTCCAAGAATCAGCCCGGCGCGTTCCTGGCGCAGGTAGTAGGAGACATCGGGATCGCGCAGCAGCGGCACGCGATCCGCGCGCTCGAGCAACTCGGGTATGTCTTCGGTGACCAGGTACTGATGCGACAGGGTCACGATCGGCAGGCTTCGATCGAGCAGCGCCATCACTTCACCCGCGCGGTAACCGGCCGCATTGACAACCACATCGGTCAGGTATTCGCCCTTGTCGGTGGTGACCCGCCACTCGCCGCCGGGCCGCTGGGTCAGTCCAGTGACCTTCGTGAAGCGCTGGACGCGCGAGCCGCGGCGGCGCGCACCGGCCGCGAACGCCTGAGTGAGTTGCGCCGGGTCGATGTCGCCGTCATGCGGGTCCCACAGCGCTCCGAGCAGGCCATCGATCTCGACCAGCGGATGCCGCTCACGCAATTGCTGCGGCGTCAGTATCTGATAGTCGAGTCCGTTGAGCCTCGCAAGCCCGAGCACATGCCGGTACTCGTCCATGCGCTGCTCGGTGTGAGCCAGGCGCACCGAACCGGTGACGTGGTAGTCGATCGGATAGCCGGCGTCGTCGCCGAGGCTTCGATAGAGCGAGGCCGAGTACTGCTGCAGTTTCTGTATACCGAGGCTGGTCGAGAAGGTCGGGCAGTTGCCGGCGGCGTGCCAGGTGGATCCTGCGGTCAGCTCGTTCTGCTCGAGCAGCAGCGCGTCGGTCCAGCCGAGCCGCGCGAGGTGATAGAGACAGCTGCAGCCGACCGCGCCGCCGCCGATGATGATCACGCGCACATGCTCGACCACGGAGCGTCTCGCCGGGCGTCATGCGCCGTGAGGTTACGCGCCGGCGCTCACTGCCGTTCGCGACGCTTGACGGAGTAGGCAGCCAGCGCCACGGCCACACTGATGGCGCTTGCCCACAGTTGGCTGCGCAGGTCCGGGATCGTCGCCATCGCAATCAGCATGGCGATCATGGCCGCGACCGCCAGATAGCTGAGCCACGGGAACAACCACATCGGCAACAGCGGCGGCGGGGCGTTGGCGCGCTCGCGTGCGCGGCGCAGGCGGATCTGCGACAGACAGATCGAGATATAAATGAATACGATCAGTGCGCCGGAGGCCTTCACGAGCCAGCCGAACACGAGCTCGGGCGAGAGAATGGCGGCGATGACGCCGGCGAATCCGGCCGCGGCGGCCAGCAGCACCGAACGCGCCGGCACGTGACGGCGATTCGTCGCCACCAGCCAGCGTGGGGCGTCGCCGCGCTCGGCAAGCACGAACAGCACGCGCGAGGCCACATAGAAGGAGGAGTTGAGGCACGACAGCACGGCGGTCAGGACGATCCCCGACATGATCGAGCCCGCGTAGGGAATCTGCATGTGATCGAGCGCGTGTGCGAACGGGGACTCGCCGGCCTTGATCGTGTCCCACGGAACGACACTGACGATCAGCGTGATCGAGCCGATGTAGAAGGCGAGGATCCGCCACACGACCGTCGATACCAGGCGCGCCACGGACTTCGCCGGCTCGGTGGATTCCGCGGCGGCGATGGTGACGATCTCGGCGCCCATCATCGAAAAGAATACCGTCACCGAACCCGCGAGAATCGCCACCACGCCAAACGGCGCGAACCCGCCATGACTGGTCAGGTTGCCAAACGTCGACCCGGTGGGTGAGGTGAAGCCAAATGCATAGGACGCGCACACGGCGATGAACACGATGATGGCAATCACCTTGACGGAGGCAAACCAGAACTCGAACTCGCCGAACGAGCGTGCCGACATCAAGTTCACGCCCGCCATCGCCGCCATGAGCGCGGTCCCGAGTTCCCAGTTCGGCAGCGGCAGCCAGCGCTGCAGCAGGGTCGCGCCCGCGATCGCCTCGACCGGGATGACGATGATCCAGAAGTACCAGTACAGCCAACCGACCGAGAAGCCGGCCCAATTGCCCAGCCCGGCGCGCGCGAACTCGGTGAACGAGCGCACCTGCGGCATCTCGACCGCCATTTCGCCGAGGCTTCTCATGACCAGCAGGACCAGCAGCCCGGTCAGCGCATAGCTCAGGATCACGGCAGGACCAACGGCCGCAATGGCGACGCTGCTGCCCACGAACAGGCCGGCGCCGATGATGCCGCCGATCGTGATCATCGTGACGTGCCGCGGGCGCAGGGCGTGCGACAGGCGGTGGGTTTCGTGCATGTCGATCGCGCTGGGGGCGGCTGGGCTGGCGGGGCTACTCATTTATATGGACCTCGTTTTGGCTGCTCGAGCGCTGCGGCGTGTTATGTCTTGTGCTCGAGGCGCACCCCATTATCGTTCATCCTCGGCAATCATGGCCGACCCTTTCTCGGCCACCATGATGGTCGGGGCATTGGTGTTGCCTGAGGTCACGGTCGGAAATATGGACGCATCCACGATGCGCAGCGCCTCGATGCCGTGCACGCGCAGGCGCGCATCGACCACGGCGTGAGAGGGGTCCGGACCCATGCAACAGGTGCTGGCGGTATGGAACACCGACCCGGCGCGCTGTCGAAAGTCCGCCAGCCGTTCGGCATCCGACTGCGTCTGGATACCCGGCCGGAACTCGGACGATACGTAGCCGGCGAGCGGCGCTGTGGCGGCAATTTCGCGCAGCAGGCGCGTGCCGGCGATCACTTCGGCGACGTCGTGCTCGGTGGCGAGCGAGTTCGGATGGATGGCGGGCGGGTCGAACGGGTTGGCAGAACGGATCTCGAGATGGCCGCGGCTGGTCGGGCGGCAGGAGTTGAATGACATCAGGAACGCCGGGAACGGGTCGGGCTTGAGCAGGCGGCGATGCGGACCGGTGGTGGACGTGAAAGTCATGGGGTTGAAGTACAGCTGCAGATTCGCGTGCGGCTGCGCGGGATCGCTGCGCACGAAGCCACCGCCCTGATTGAGGCTCATCGAGAGCGGTCCGCGCCGGCTCGCAAGATAGCGTGCGATCGCGCGCAGCTTGCCGCGCCACGGATGGAGCTCGTCGTTGAGCGTCGGCACCGTGGAGCGGAAGAAGTACGAGACCGCCAGATGATCCTGTAGATTCCGGCCGACGGCCGGACTCTCGGCCAGCAGCGGGATGCCGTGTCGCGCCAGCAAGGCTGCGGGCCCGATGCCCGACAGTTGCAGCAATTGGGGCGTGTTGATGGAACCGGCGCAGAGGATCACGGCGCGCGTCGCGCGTGCCTCGAGCGTGCGGCCCTGGCGCCGGTACTGCACGCCGACCGCACGTCGACCCTCGAACAGAATGCGCAGCGTGTGCGCGCGCAGCCTCAGCTGCACCGACCGGGACCTCAACGCCGGGCGCAGATAGCGCTTGGCAGTGGATTCGCGCACGCCGTCGCGGGTCGTGAAGCGGTAGATGCCGACGCCCTCGCCGCGCGGTCCGTTGAAATCCTCGGTGACCGGAATCCTAAGCTGCCGGCAGCTCTCGAGGTAGGCGCGCGTCAGCAAGTGCGCATCGGGCGAGACGTCCGTCAGGTGGATGCGTTGCTCCGCGCGTTCGAAGTAGGGTTGCACCTCATCGAAGCCCCAGCCGGGATTGCCGCGCGCGCACCAGTCGTCGTAATCGTGCGGCAGCCCGCGTACGTAGACCATGGCATTGATCGCGCCCGAACCGCCGAGCACCTTGCCGCGTGGAACGTAGGCGCGGCGGCCGTCGAGCGCGGCGTCGGGTTCCCCCTGGTACATCCAGTTGACCGCAGGGTCGGTGAAGGTGCGCCCATAGCCGATTGGCACCGTGATCCAGAAGCGCCGATCCGAGCCACCGGCCTCGAGCAGCAGCACGCGGCGCGCACCGTCGTGCGCGAGCCGGCTCGCCACCACGCAGCCGGCGGTGCCGGCGCCGACCACGATGTAATCGAAGGATTCCACCGCTGCGGCGCTAGATCGGCCGCCCCGCCATGTCGAGATGCAGCTGGCTGCCCGTATACGGATAACGCGCGATGAATGCTTCATTGAGCTCCACGCCGAGCCCCGGTTCGGTCGGCGGGATCACGTAGCCTTGCTCCCACTGAACCGGCTTCTTCAGCATGTCGGCGTGAAAGCCGTCCCAGCGCTCGATGCTTTCGAGGATCAGGAAATTCGGGCTGCAGGTGGCGAGCTGGATATTGGCGGCGCCGACCACCGGTCCGCAGTACAGGTGCGGTGCGATCTGCACGTGATGGACTTCGGCCATGCCGGCGATTTTCTTGGCCTCGAGCAGCCCACCGACGCGCCCCAGGTTCATCTGCAGAATCGCGGCCGCGCCCGCCTGCAGCACACGCGCGAAATCGTACTTGGTGCTGAGCCGCTCGCCGGTCGCGATCGGAATGCTGGTGGCGCGCGCGACCTTGGCCATCTCCTCAGGCGCATCGGGCGGCACCGGTTCCTCGAACCAGAGCGGATCGTACGGCTCGAGCCGCCGCGCCAGGCGGATCGCGCCGGCGGCGGTCATCTGGCCGTGGGTACCAAACAGCAGATCGGCGCGCATGCCGACCGCCTCGCGCAGTTGTCGGGCGAAACGCTCGCAGCGGTCGAGATCGTCCAGCTTAAGTTGCCGGCCGTCAAAGGCGCTGTAAGGTCCGGCCGGATCGAACTTGAGCGCGGTGAAGCCCTGCGCGAGGTATTCATGCGCGCGCTCGGCGGCGAGATCCGGATCCATGTACACGTCGGTGCGATCGCCGGGCCGCGCATAGATATACGTGTAGCTGCGTAGACGGTCGTGAACGCGGCCCCCGAGCAGCTTGTACACCGGCACGCCGGCCTCCTTGCCGACGATGTCCCAGCATGCCATCTCGAGTGCGCTCAAGACCCCCATGAGCGTGAGGTCCGGATGCTGAGTGAAACCGGCCGAGTACACGCGCCGCCAGAGCCGCTCGATGTCGTGCGGATCCTCACCGCGGAGATAGCGCTCGAACGTATCCTCGATCAGCTTCGCAACCAGGTGCGGTTCGAACGGTACGCAGTAGGCTTCGCCGATACCCTCGACGCGCGCGTCGGTGATGAGCTTCACGAACACGAAGTAGCGGCCGCCGTAGTGCGGCGGCGGGTTGCCCACCACGAAGGTGCGGATGTCGCTGAGCTTCACGAGCCGATCTTCACGATGCGCGCCTGCCGCCGCGCAGCAGCGTCAGCGCGAGCGCCGCCGAGGCCAGCATCAGGAACAGGCTCACGGCGTTGAGGACCGGAGTCGCACCTTCGCGCATGCGGCCGTACATGGTCACGGTCAGCGGTGCGTCGGCGCCGACCAGCATCAGTGTGGTGTTGAAGTTCTCGAACGACATCAGGAATGAGATCGCGGCCGAACCGATCAACGCCGGCCGCAGATAAGGAAAAGTGATCGTGCGCAGCACTGCGGCGTGCGATGCGCCGAGATTCAGCGCCGCCTCCTCGAGTGTGCGGTCGAAGCGCTTGAGTCGCGCGCTGATCATCAGCGTCGTGACGGTGGCGACGTAGGAGAACTGGCCGAGCACCACCAGCGGCAGGCCGGGCCGCAGGAAATCGAGATCCCAACCGAACAGCGAGTCGGCGAGTTCGGCGATGAGGCTGGAAAGGGCGAGGATCGAGATGCCGAGAATCACGCCCGGGATTACGAGCGGCACCAGCATCAGCACCGAGAGTGCCTGCTTGCCCGGGAATTCCCAGCGCTCCATCAGAAAGGAATTGGCGGTGCCGACGATGACCGCCAGGGCCGTGACCCAGCAGGCGACGATCACGCTGGTCAGGATGCTGCCGAGCAGCTCGGTGTCGCGAAACAGGCCGATACGTCCCGCCGCCGCGTTGCCGAGGAACCAGTCGAGCGTGAAGCCGCGCCAGGGCGGCGCAGGGTACGGCGCGTTGTTGAAGGCGAATACGGCGACGGTCACGAGCGGCACGAACAGGAACAGCAGGAACGCGCCCACGTAGAGCACGGTCGCGGTGCGCAGCCAGACCGGGCGTGGCAGGGTGGAGATCATGTGCGGCGCATGACGTCGACGAAGCGCTGGCCGCTGGCGCGCAGGCCAAGCGCGACCATCGCGGTAGACAGGCCGAGCAGCAGGAAGCCGAAGGCGGCGCCCTGTTCCCAGTTGAAGCGCACGATGAACTGGGTATAGATGAGCTCGGTGAACCACTGCGAGTTCTTCCCGCCGAGCAGCGTCGGTGTCAGGTAGTTGCCGAGGGTCAGCATGAACACGATGATGCAGCCGGCGGTGATGCCCGGCGCCGCGTGCGGGATCACGATGTGGCGCAGGATCGCGCCGCCACCGGCGCCGAGGTTGTAGGCGGCTTCGATCAGCGCGTTGTCGAGGCTCTCGAGGCTGCTGACCAGCGGCACCACCATGAACAGCAGCGAGGTGTACACCAGGCCGACGAGGATCGTGGCGTCGTGGTAGAGCATCTCGACCGGCACCGCGGTGATGTGCAGCGTGACCAGCAGCGCCGGCAGCACGCCCGATTCGCGCAGCAGGATCAGCCAGCCGAGCGCGCGCACGGTCTCGCTGACCCAGAACGGGATCAGGCACACCACGAACAGCAGCGCGCTGGCGCGGCCGCGCGCCACCTTGGTGATCACCCAGGCCGCGGGGAAGGCCACGAGCAACGTCAGCGCCGTGGCCAGCGCCGAGAGGATGGCGGTGCGCACGAACACCTGCCAGTACAGCGGCTCGATGAAGAATGTCTTGAACTGCAGCAGGCTTAGGTCGTAGACGTGCGGTGCCACGCGCCGCCGCAGCGACAGCAGTGCAAGCTCGACGTGGGGCAGCACGATCAACAGCAACAGCCACAGCAGCGCCGGGGCCAGCAGCCAGGTCAATACCAGTCGCCGCCGCCAGGCGGGTTGCGGCAGCAGCTCAGGCATGCGCCGGCGCCTCGCTGCCGCCAGCAAAGCAGATTGCGCGCTGCGGATCGAATCCGAATGCCACGCGTTCGCCCACCTTGAGATCGGCGAAGCGGCCGGTCTGCGGCAGCGCCACCCGGAATTCCAGGCCGCTGCGCGCCTCGTTGAGCAGCACCGCGGAGTTCGCACCATCGAACAGCAGGCTCTGTACCTGGCCATCGAACACCAGGTGATCGCGCGGCAGTTGATCGGCCGCGCGCTCGAGACTTGCAACTTCGGGGCGGATGAAGACCGCAGCGGTGTCGCCGAGATTGCAGCTGCCCGCCTGGCGCGCGCGCAGCACCCAGCCTTCGGGCGTCGTGAGCTCGGTCAGATCGCCATCGCGGCGGATCACGCGGCCGCCGATGCGGTTGTTGGCACCGACGAATGCCGCCACGAAGGCCGTGGCCGGCTGATAGTAGAGATCCTGTGGCGTGCCGATCTGCTCGAAGCGGCCGCGATTCATCACGGCGACGCGATCGGACAGCACCAATGCCTCGGACTGGTCATGCGTGATGTAGACGAAGGTGGTGCCGAAGGACGCCTGCAGCTGCTTGAGCTCGATCTTCATGTGCTCGCGCAGCTTCAGATCGAGCGCGCCGAGCGGCTCGTCGAGCAGCAGCAGCGTCGGCTCGAGCACCATGCTGCGCGCGATCGCGACGCGCTGGCGCTGGCCACCCGAAAGCTCATCGACGCGCTTGCGCGCGGCGCCCGCGAGCCCGACGCGCTCGAGCATGGCTTCGGTGCGTCGCAGGCGCTCAGGCCTGGCGACGCCGCGGCGCGCGAGGCCGAAGGCGACGTTCTCGCCGACCGACATCATCGGGAACAGCGCGAGCTGCTGGAACACCATGTTGACCGGGCGCCGATTGGGTGCCACGCCGTGCATGCTGCGACCGCCGATGTGCAGCGTGCCGCCGTCTGGCACGATGAAGCCGGCGATCATGCGCAGCAGGGTGGTCTTACCGCAGCCCGAGGGGCCGAGAATCGAGAAGAAGCTGCCGCGCTCGACCTGGAACGTCAGCTCATCGACGGCACGATGGTCGGCGAACTGCTTGATGAGCCGCGCGACTGCAAGATCCGGGGTACTCAAGCGAGCCTCCGTGGGCGGTGGTGTGGCGTCGTTGCCGGATGCATACGTGGTCGCGGCTCAGTTCGCGGCTTTGACGCGATCGAGTATCCGGCCCTCGATCTCTTCGAGTCCGGACGGTATGGCCGGGTACCAATGGATGTTCTGGAAGGCCCCTCCCGGGAAACTGGCGTTGAACTGCGCGCGCATGCGCGGATCGACCAGGTCCTCGGTACCGCGTGCGGCGGTCCAGTTGCCGACGTGTCGGGTGATGCGCGCCGCGATGTCCGGTCGCATCGTGAAGTTGATCCAGGCGTAGGCGGCGGCATCGTTGCGGCCGCGAGAGGGCAGCGCGAAGGTGTCGAGCCAGCCGAGTGCGCCGGACTTCGGCACGATGTATACGAGGTCGGGGTTCTCGCGATTGAGAGTCCAGCCGCCCGTATCCCACATGTCGGCATCGACCACTTCGCCGGCGCGCATCGCGTTGAGCAGCTGGTCCTTGTTGTCGAAGAAAAAGCGCACGTTGTCCTTGCACGCGGCCAGCTTGTCGCCGACCGCCTCCATCAGCGATGTGTAGGCCTTGATATCCGTGTAGAGGGCGAACGGATCCTGGCCCATCGCAAAGGCGAAGCCCATCAGGATCGGCCGGCGCAGGCGCAGCGAGGTTTTTCCCTTCAGGTCGGAGCGGCAGACGTCGGTGTAGTCGGTGACGTCCTTGGCGAAATTGGTGTTGGCGACGACACCGTCGGTGCCCCACAGGTAGGGTAGAGCGTAGAGCTTGCCGTCCAGCGTGGTGTTCTTGCGCGCAATCTCGAGGATCTCGGGCAGGAACTGATCCAGCTTGACCCTGCTCTCGTCGATCGGCTTGTAGATGCCGAAGTCGCGCTGCACGCCCGTGATGCGATCGACCGAGGGCTGGGCCAGATCGAAACCGGCCCCGTCGGTGGCGTGCAGCTTGGAGATGATCTCCTCGTTGTTCGAAAGTGTGACCTTGACTGTGATGCCGGTCTCCTGCTCGAACTGTGCGATGACGTCGGCCGGCGCGTAGTCGGCCCACGTGATCAGCCGCAGCTTCTTGCCGTCCGCGTGCCCGTGGCATGCTGTGATGGCCAGCAGCAGGCCCAGCAGTGCCAGCCGGACGGGACGGGGTCTCATGCGGTCGGGCCAATCGCGCGTTCCTGCTCCGCCTTGAGAGTGCGGACACTGCGGAACAGGTGCCACGCGGCCCAGAAGCCGGTCGGCGCCAGGCACAGCAGTGCCACGCGCAGGGACTGCGCATTATCGACATGATGGCTGGCAATCAGGTCGCTCAGGGCGCCGACGAGCTGCGGGGCAATGATCAGATTGCCGACATTGGCCAGCAGCAGGACGATGGCGCAGAACTGACCCCGCATGCGCGGCGGGCACAGGTTGTTCAGGATGCCGAAACCGGGGCCGATGTAGAAATAGATGAAGGGGATGAACAGCCAGAACATGACCTTGGTCAGGGCCAGCGAGTGGGTCCAGAAGATCACGATCGAAGGCACCGTGGCGAAGGCAATGCCGCCGCCGAGGAAGATCACGACGCGGCGCGCGTCGTACATGAACGGGCGCCCCAGCAACCAGGCCGTGGCCACGGTCGACGCGATGCCGCCCCAGAGATGCGCGGGGCCCGTGATGTCACCGGCCTGACCCAGCGTCAGGCCGTAATTGCGTGTGAGGAACGTAGGAGTCCACCAGGTCAGTCCCCAGCCCCAGAGCGCAGTGACCGCCGTGCCGATCATGACGTGGCAGGCGGCGCGCTGGCTCCACAGGAACTTCAAGGTTTCGAGCAGCGAGGGCTTGTCGACGGCCGCAGCATCCAGTCGGCCGCGCTTGGGCTCGCGCACCGTGAAGTACACCAGACCGCCGAACAGGATGCCCGGCACGCCGAGGGCCAGGAACACTGATCGCCAGCCGAAGGCATCGGCGATATGGCCGGCGAGCTGGTAGCCGACGTAGGCGCCGATCGGCGCGCCGAGCGCAAACACCGTGAGTGCCATCGGGCGTCGGTCCGCCGGAAAATAATCCGAGATGATCGAGCTGGCCGCCGGCGTGCCGCCGGCCTCGCCGATGCCGACGCCGATGCGCCCGAGCAGCAATTGCGTGTAGCTGGTCGCGAGCCCGCAGATCACCGTGAGCGCCGACCAGGCCGTCATGCAGAATGCGATGATGCGGCAGCGATTCCAGCGATCCACCAGCAGCGACAGCGGGATGCCAAAGGACACGTAGAACAGGGACAGGGACACCCCGGTCAGGAATGCGACCCCGGAGTCGGTCAGATGCAGCTCGAGCCGGATCGGCTCGAGCACGGTCGAGATCACGTAGCGGTCTGCTATGCTGACGGTATAAACCAGGCACATGCATAAGAGCGCATACCAGCGCACCAGGGTGGAAGGCGCCGACGCATCGACGATCGGATTGAGCTCGGCGACTTTGACGCTCATGCAGGGATTCCGGCGTTCTAGTTTGTATGCACAATAGCAAAATCGGCTTCATCGGCCTCGGCAACGTAGGGGGCAAGCTGGCCGGCAGTCTCCTGCGCGCGCGGCTAGACCTGACCGTCCGCGACCTGAACCCCGAGCTGGAGGCCGACTTCGTCGGGCGCGGCGCCGCCCGGGCCGCATCGCCGCGGGAAATGGCCGAAAAGGTCGACGTGATCATCACCTGCCTGCCCTCGCCCGCAGCTTCGGCAGACGTCCTGGAGCGCCCCGACGGACTGCTGGCGGGGCTGCGCCCCGGGCAGATCTGGCTCGAGATGAGTACCACCGATGCCGCTGAAGTCAGTCGCCTCGCGGCCCTGGTCGAGGCGCGCGGCGGCCTGAGCCTCGATTGCCCCGTCTCAGGCGGCTGTCATCGCGCCGAAACCGGCAATATCTCGATCTTCGCGGGTGGCAGCCGGGCCGCGTTCGAGCGCGTGCTGCCGATCCTGTCGATCCTCGGCCGCCGCATATTGCATACCGGCCCGCTGGGCTCCGCCTCGAAACTCAAGGTCGTCACCAACTATCTGTGCACCGTGCACCTGGTCGCTCTGGCCGAGGCATTGACCGTGTGCAAGGTCGCCGGCATGGACATGAATACCGCTTACGAGGCGATCCGCATTTCGTCGGGCAACTCGTTCGTCCATGAGACCGAGTCGCAGGTGATCCTCAATGGCAGCCGCGACATCAGCTTCACGATGGATCTGGTCATCAAGGACGTGGGTCTGTTCGATGCGCTGGCGCAGTCGCTTGGTGTACCGCTCGAACTATCGCCGCTGGTATTGGACATATTCAAGGACGGTCTGCGGCGCTACGGTCCGCGCGAGCTGTCGCCCAATATCATCAAGCGGCTCGAGGCGGCCTGCGGCGTGCGGGTGCTGGGCGAGGGATTCCCGGCGCAGATGGTCGATGACGAACCCGAAGCGCCGGGCTACGAAGTGCTGCCGCGCGCACGCGCCGCGCCAACCGGCGCCTAGCGCCGCTCAATGTGCGGCTGGCTGCGGCGGATCGCCGCGATAAAAGCTGGTCGGCTCCGCGGTGCGCAGGAACTGCGATGCCGCCGCGTACGAGGATGATTTGCCGGTATTGAATTTGTGGAACGCCTGCCAGACCGCGGTCGGCGCCGGTCCGAACTGACGCTTCGGATCCTGTTTGGCGCGGATGTCCATCCAGAGACTGCCTTCGATCAGATCGAAACCGAGCAGGTCCATCGTCACCGAGACCGCCTGGCGTGCACGCTGCAGTTTGACGCGCGTTTGTGATTGCAGATCCTCGACCGTGGCGACGATCGCGCTGCCGGACGGGGCCAGCGGGCTCATGAGGCTCTGCACCTCCTGCTGCAGGTCGACCGGGTTGTAGTCGTACTGATCTTCATCGGCCGATGAGAGCACCGAGCTCGCGGCAACTCCGGTGAAGAACGGATTCTTGAAACGCTCGATGCGCAGCATCACGGCGATGTCCATGTTCGCGAGCGCGATCACGAAGCTCTCGACCTGGTTGGCCATCGGATAGGGATCCCAATTGGCGTTCGAGACGATGTAGCCGTGGTGACCATGGCTCCAGGGGCCGCCCTTGACGTAGAACCGCATCATCTGCGGCGTCGAGAGCTCCCAGGAGTCCTGCGGGCTCAGGTCCACGCTGACTGCCGGATTGTGATCGGAGCTGTTGGCCTGGAAGAGAACCGCTTGCCGGAGCGCTGACCATTGCTCCCAGGCCGAGCCCTGGCGGATCGATGAGGCGCGCAGGCTCTCGGGATCCTGGATGATGCGGCTGGAATCGGCGTCGAACAGGTAGCTGCCGCGAATCATGTCGAGCGTCCGCGCCGCGTGCCAATTGAGCCAGGGCTCCGGCCGGTCGCGCTGCACACCGCGGCTCAGCGGCGTGATGCTGCTGTTCATGCCGTTCAGGTCCATGGCGTAGATCAGATCCACCCACTGCAGTGCGGCCTCGGCATCATGCACCAGCAGCGCGGCCTGTCCGGTCGCGTAGGCGTTGCTGCTCGTGAGCGCGTTGTCGTCGGCGCCGTAGGGGTGCAGCGGCGCGAGTCGCACGCGCTTGAGCGCCTGCTCGGCCGGCATGCGCTCGCCGGCAAGATACGCCTCGCCGACGCCGACCATGGTCTGGCCGACATTGCTGAGCTGCGCCAGATCGGCCTCACCGAGCGAGCCACGCGATTGCACCACGGGCGCGATGCGGCGGTTCAGCAGATCGAGCAGCATCTGTGCAAGCTGCGGGCTCGGTGCGTTGTAGACCATGGCATTGGCGCGCACGACCATCATGGCGCGAACGATCTCTTCGGCGTCGATCTCGGGCCCGATGCCGGTGGCGGCGCCGCCGCGAAAACGATCGGCCTGGATTTTCGACAGCAATGGACGGTTCTTGTCCGACATGGCATCGCCCTCGAACAGCACGGTCTCGCGCTGCTGTCCGAAGCCGCGGTTGAACCAGTAGACCGGTACGCCTTCGGCCGACGCCTCGATCAGCAGTCCGTAATTATTGGCCTCGCGATCACGCGCCTCCGGACTCAATTCGACCTTGGCGCCATAGCGCGCCACCATGACGATCTGATCGATGCTGAGGTCATGGCCCGTGAGGGTCACGGTCTGGTCGCTCATCGTGGGCGTGATCGGCGTGTAGGCGACCGCCAGCGGCGGAGCAGCGATGCCGGCGGCAATGATCAGTAGCGCACCGATCAGCTTGCGGTTCGCTGCCCGCTGTGGTGATCTCATGGCGGTAACCTCGGCGGCGATTGCTGTTTGCCGCCATGTTATCGCGTCAGGACCACCGATGGTGAGGAGTGCCGCAGGTGAAGACATACCGACGGATCGAGACCCAGCTGGTGCACGCGGGTACGCCGCAGCCGCGCATTCTGGGTGCGGTGTCGCTGCCGATCTTTCAATCGGCGAACTTCGAATATGGCGGCGAGAGTCGCTATGACGATATCCGCTACATCCGCCTCAACAACACGCCCAATCATCTCGCACTGCATCGGACGCTGAGCGTGCTCGAGCACGCGCCCGCGGCGCTGGTCGCGGCCAGCGGCATGGCCGCGATCTCGACCACGCTGTTGACCATCCTCGGCGCCGGCGATCACCTGCTGGCGCAGAACTGTCTCTATGGCGGCACGCTCGATCTGCTGACCAATGATTTTCCGCGGTTCGGCATTGAACGCAGCTTCATCGACGGCGATGCGCCGCAGTCGTGGGCGGCCGCTCTCAAGCCCACGACCCGCGCCATCTATGTCGAGGCCATGACCAATCCGCTGCTCGAAGTCGCCGACCTCAAGGCGGTGGTACGTTTCGCGCGTGAGCACAAACTGATCTCGATCATCGATAGCACGTTTGCGAGCCCGGTGAATTTTCTCCCCATCGAGCTGGGCTTCGATCTGGCGGTGCACAGCGCTACCAAGTACCTGAACGGCCATTCCGACATCGTCGCCGGCGCGGTGGTCGGCAGCAGCGAGCTCATCGGGCGCATCACGCACAAGCTCAATCATCTCGGCGGCACGTTGGACCCGCACGCGGCCTTCCTGCTGTACCGTGGCCTCAAGACGCTGGCGCTGCGCGTGCGGCAGCAGAATCAAAGCGCGCTGACGATCGCGAAATTCCTGGCCAGTCACGCCGCCGTGGCGCGCGTCAACTACGCGGGGCTCGAAAGCCACCCGCATCACAAGCGCGCGCGCGAGTTGTTCCAGGGCTTCGGCGGGGTCATGAGCTTCGAGCTCGAGGGCACGACCGAGCGCGCCGAGGAATTCATGCAGCGCGCGCAGATTCCGATCGTGGCGGCGAGTCTGGGGGGCGTCGAGACACTGTTGATACGGCCCGCGACGACCTCGCACGCCGGCATGACGTCCGAACAGCGCCAGCAGCTGGGCATCAGCGACCGGCTAATCAGGATGTCGGTCGGCATCGAGGCCACGGACGAGCTCGTGGACGATCTGGGGCAGGCTCTCGGAAGCTACAAATGACCGGCACTCATCGCGTGTTGCGAGCGATGGCGTTGCTTGCAACGCTACTGATCGTTTGCCTGCCCGTTTGGGCCGATGCGCGATATCACCCTACGCACGGCTCCGAAATCCTCTGGGACCGCTATGGCGTGGCGCACGTCTACGCCAAGACTGTCGCCGACATGTTCTTTTGTTTCGGCTGGGCGCAGGCCAAGAGCCACGGCGAGATCCTCGCCAGATTGTACGCCGAAGGCCGGGGGCGCGCGGCCGAGTACTACGGCGCGGATGAGCTCGACAGCGACCGCTGGATGGCGATCAATGACGTGCCGGCTCGGGCGCGGCGCTGGCTGGGACAGCAGGAGCCCGGCTTTCGGCGCGATCTCGAGGCCTTTGCAGCCGGCATGAGCGCCTATGCGCATGCGCATCCGGAAGCACTGTCGGAACAGACGCGGCGTGTGTTTCCGGTCTCCGCCGTGGATGTGCTGGCGCACGAGCAGCGCGAGTTTCAATTCATCTACTCGGCGCCCGCCGACATCGTCAAGCGGCTGCCGCCCGACGCGGCGCCTTTGCTGCGCGAGCCCGCCGGCAGCAACGGCTGGGCGATTGCGCCGAGCCGTTCGGCGAGCGGCCATTCGATGCTGCTCATGAACCCGCACCTGCCGTGGGAGCCGGGCTGGCCGACT